>NZ_VPEC01000019.1:0-62366 GCF_013417355.1 Acinetobacter sp. YH12255 | reverse complement strand
TCATGAGAAAGCCCATATAAATGGGTAATGTACAAGTTGCTGTAGAAGCATGTTTAATTCGTCTGATCACAGATACTTTATAAAGTATTTTAATACTTTTTTGAATCCGTCAATGCGTAAGTCCTAAAGAATATAGTTTTACTATTTGAAGATTATCATATAAAAAAAATGGCGCAAAGAGCGCCATTCTCATTTGCTCAGAACCTTATAGAGTAGTTCCCACACTTACGCCTACAGTTGGCTTCAAGTTCATTGAACTACAGCCGATAAAGGTCAAGCTCAGACATAACACCACTAAGATTTTATTCATGAATCAATCCTTGAGATTTAGCCTGGTTAAACAAGGTCGCTGAACGTGTACCACTCCGGCAAACCATCAAAATAGGTTTAGGTAGCTCATTATAATATCGAGCAAATTCCTCAATATTGGCCTGAGAAAGCTGACCACTCACCACAGGCTGATAAATCACACTCACTTGAGATTTCTCCGCAATGGAGCGTAATTGACTCACCGTGACATTATTGCCAGTTTCCTGATCCGGCCGGTTTACAATCACAGATTTGAAACCTTGCTGAATCAATTGCTGAAACTTGCTTAATGTCATTTCACCTGACACACTCAGCGAAGAGGTCATTGCACGGCTGAGATCATTTGCGGCAAAACCAAGTGAGCTGACACTTAAACAGCTTGCCAGTACTACAATTTTCCAAAAAGACTTAGTCATCCAGCAGGTCCATCTGTTTTGCCAGTTGATATAAATTATTTGAGCGATTTCCAGTACGGCAGAACATCAGAATAGGTTTCGGTAATTCATTATAATGATTGGCAAAAGTACGTACATCGAGCTCAGTAATCTGACCAGCGACGACAGGCTGAAAGACATAATCCAGACCGGCACTGCGTGCAGCTTCTTCAATTTGTGCACTGGTCGGCTGCTCAGAACCACCTTCCATATCCGGGCGGTTATTGATAATAGATTTAAAACCTTTCTCGACCACCTGAGTCACGTGTTCCGGACCAATTTGACCAGCAAAGCCTACATTTTCGCTCATGACGCCACTCCATCATTTCATTTATATCGATATGCTTTATGATAGCATTAAGCGGAAAACATGCTGAAGCTGTTGTGAAATTTTTATAAATGATGATCACCATAAGATAACGCAATGGAGCGCGTATGCAGGCTTATACAGTTGAGCCACTGTATGTAAAAAGCGGTCAGGATGTGATTGCTGCAGATTTTTATCGGCCTAAAAATATAGAAAAACCGGCCGTGATCTTGATGGCCCATGGTCTGGCGGCCTTACGTCAATTTAAACTGGTGCACTATGCCCAGCATTTTGCCAGTGCCGGCTATGCGGTGGTGTTATTCGATTATCGCTATTGGGGCGGCAGTACCGGGCGACCGCGTGAGCTGGTCTCGATTTCTGCCCAGCTGGATGACTGGCGAACCATGATCAAGCATATTCAGGCACGTAAGTCGATTGACAGTCAACGGATCGTGCTCTGGGGAACTGCCTTAAGCGGAGGGCATGTACTCACCCTGGCAGCAGAACTGAAAAATATTCAGGCCGCAATGGTACAGGTCCCTTTTGTCGATGGGGCTGAAAGTGCCAGGCTTTATCCTTTGCAGCAACTCCCCAAGGCACTTAAGGTTTCTAGTCAGGACTATATGGGAAGCAAGGTCGGTATGCAGCCCAAAACCTTGCCGGTGGTCGATCCTTACGAGCTGTGTTTTATGCCGACACAGGACAGCTACAAGGGTTATCTGTCGATTGTGAATCCGGATTATTATTGGAGTGGTCAAATTCCTGCGCGGGTCTTTTTTAATTTAATGCGTTATCGCCCGATTCAGCAAGTTAGAAAAATCACCATTCCTGTGCTGTTTATTGCAGCAAAACTGGATAGTTTAATTCCGATTGAATCCAGTCGCGAAACCGTGACCAATCTTGCACCGTTTGTACAATATCAGGAGTGGAATATCCGGCATTTTGATATTTATCATGGTGAATGGTTTGAAAAAGCCGTTTCAACCCAATTAGAATTCCTACATCAACATATTGGAGTACGCTAGATGATTATTGTATGCCCAGAATGTCAGGCCAAAAATCGTGTTCCTGAAGATAAACTCACCGCCAACCCTGCCTGTGGTCAATGTCATCAGGCCCTGATTCCATTGGCGCCAATTGAATTAAATGAGCAGAATTTCAGCCAGTTTGTCACCCATAGTGATTTACCAATCCTGATTGATCTCTGGGCAGGATGGTGTGGCCCCTGTAAAATGATGGCACCGCATTTTGCGACTGTCGCGCAGCAATATCCAAACGTGGTTTTTGCAAAAATTGATACCGAAGCGAATCCGCGCTTAAGTTCAGCATTTAATGTTCGCAGTATTCCGACGCTGGTGTTGATGAATAAAAGCAACGAAATTGCTAGAATAAGCGGTGCATTACGATCAAGCGAACTACAAAAATGGCTTGATCAGCAGTTAAATACCCAACCCTAATTCAAATGCCTGGAGTGAATGTGTCAGATTCTCAAGTAAAACCAGAGGGGATTCTTTCCCTACAAACGATCGCAATGCCTGCAGATACCAACTGGAGTGGTGATGTGTTTGGTGGCTGGATCGTTTCACAAATGGACTTGGCAGGCGCGATTCACGCAGAACGATTTTCAAAGGGACGTTGTGCCACGATTTCGATTAACCAGATGACCTTTCTGGTTCCAGTGAAAGTCGGGGATGTCATTAGCTGTTATACCCAGATTTTAAAAGTTGGCAAGACCTCTATTCAGATGGAAATTGAAGTCTGGGACAGTCATGATGATTCACGTGCGCCGATTCGTGTCACAGAAGGAGTATTTACTTTTGTCGCGGTCGATGTAAAAGGCAATAAGCGTCTGATTCCAGAGGAAGCCAAACAGAAGTTTTTAGAGTCTCAAGCAGCCCAATGATTGAATGAGATATAAAAAAAATCCCAGAGATCATCTCTGGGATTTTTCTTGCGTAGAAAGAATTATGATTGCTTGAGCTGATCTTTGGCAATCCAGGCCCAGAGCATTTCACATTGAATCGGCGTTTCACCGGATTCATCCGTGACCGTGACCTGAACCAATGTTTCGCCTTTATCGGAGCTTTGCATGAGTGCTTGTTGCTCCGGCGTCAAGGTAGCGACTGCAGTCATGGCGCCTTTGGTCGGACGTTTAAAATCAATCTTCAAACTTTTGATTAATACAATCGCGGTATCCGGCACATTCATTGCCGTCACAAAGCCGGTCGCAGTTTCTGCCACTAAGGCCATGGCGCAGGCATGTACCTGACCAATATGGTTTTGCATGGCTTTATGGTTGGCGATTGTGACCACCACTTTTTCCCCACTGAGTTCTACATAGCGAATCTTGGCAGAACCTACCATGGGAATAATCCGACCAAAGGTTTTACTCAATAAAGTACTACGAATAGCTTGAGGTAGTCTGGAAGTAGCTTTTACCAGTTTGGTCAGTCGATTGCGATGCGTCATAATTCCTTCTTTAAGACACTGTGCGGTCTTAATCTTTAAAGTTATTGAACTGTAAAGGCAGACCAAATTGCTGTTCTTTTAAGAAGGTCATCACTTGTTGCAAAGTGTCGCGCTTCTTGTCCGTTACACGAATCTTGTCACCCTGAATAGAAGATTGCGCTTTAATGCCGCTTTCTTTAATGGCTTTATTGATTTTTTTTGCGGTATCAGAGTCAAGACCGTCTTTGAGCTTGATCACCTGAATCACGTTTTTACCAGAAGCGGTCATTTTCTGTGGATCGAGTGCCTGAATATCAACTTTGCGTTTAAAGAAATGACTTTCGAGCATGCTATACACTTGTTCACACTGGAAATCACTTTCAGTCGAAATCTTGATTTCCTTGTTTTTTTCATTCAGTTCAATAGAAACGTCCTGACCGCGGAAGTCAAAGCGGGTCGCAATTTCTTTTTGCGTGTTTTGAACTGCATGATTTACTTCAAAAATTTCTAATTCAGAAACAATATCGAAAGAAGGCATGGTTTAGACCTTTACAAATGGAAAGAATATCTGAGATGCTAGGGATGTTTTCTTCATTTGCCAAGTGTTGTTTACATCAAAGGAGTGCGCAATGATCCGTAAACAAGAAATTACAACATTTGAGTTCCCAGAAAATGCAATTATCTGGGATGTACGCGATACAAGTGCTTTTGCTGAAGCACACGTGAAAGGGGCGGTGAATCAGCCCATTAACGATCTTTCAGCAGAGAGCCTAACTCAGGTGTCAGCGGATCAACCCATTTACATCTTGTGTGGTGGGGGTAGTAAAGCTCCACGTGCTGCTGAAAAACTAGAGGGTTTTGACAGTTCACGTGAATATGTCATTCTGATGGGGGGTACTCGTGCCGCCCGTGATGCAGGCTTACCGCTTGAACAGGGTGCATAAGCATTCTGTTAAAAAAAAGCGCCGCAAGGCGCTTTTTTATTGGCTGAAATTTAATCCCTCCCAACCTCCCTTTTCTAAAGGGAGGAGCTACAGGCATTCTATTTATTCATAAAAGTATAAAAAAGTCCCCCTTTAAAAAAGGGGGACTTAGAGGGATTCATACAAAAGGGTAATTAAATTTGTGGCTTAAAATAAGGCTTCTTGGTTTTTACTTTCTTTTGAAAGCGGCTCACGCTGAGTTTTTTAACCAGACTTGCCGGAACAGGACAGGCTTCACCCAGAATCTGGGCGGCCAGAATTTCACTACAAAGGGGTGCAAATAAAAAGCCTTTGGAGCCTAGACCGGCAAAACTATAAATTTCCTGTTCAGGCTGCATTTTACCGAGTAAAGGAAAGTAATCCTGACTTTGGGCACGTAGCGCTGCACGGCCTTGCCAGGTGTCCATCGGTGCTAATGACGCGGCATAATCTGGAAAGACGCTCTGGAGCAGCTCATGATTATGTGCATGATCTTCTGGGAGCACCTCTGTATCCTCCCGGCCGGGATGGAAAGATGCACCGAGAATTAAATGTGTATCATCCAGTTGCATACAATACCCACCGTAGTTATAAGCAGTATCTTTGCTTAAAGGCTGAGCGCTATTGTTTAGCCAGCTCACTTGTCCACGAATTGGCTTGAGTGCCGGATAATGCTCAAAGAATTGTGCTGTCTCGCGCGCGCTACAAACCAGCACATGATCAAACTGACCCAAACAATTTTCATTTTCAAAAAGTTTGGGTTGAGATAGCTGCTCAATTTTGGTGATTTTTGCTTGGATATATTTAATATTCGGATGCTGTAAAATTTCATCACGCAATTGATGCGGAGAAATAGTTCCTGCTGCTAAAAGTTTTAAACTTGAATATTCAGTATGCAGTTTCTGCTCATCCGCCGTTTGCACTGAAAGAATATGTGCTGGATATTCATTTGCCAGACTTAAAAGAGTTTCAGGATGTTTGAGTGCCAATTGACTGACCTGAATCGGTCGAAAGGCTTTGAATTTTGCATAATGAGTCAGGGCATGTTGCCAAGCCAAGGTCATTAAATGTTCTGCACTCTGCTCAATCGGGCAGAGTTTTGGGTTCAGGAGCGCAAGCGGGTTACCAGAACCACCAGCAAGTGGCGCTGATTGATCGTAAATCGTGACTTGGTGGCCACGCTGCGCAAAGGCCCAGGCAGCACTTAAACCTGCGATTCCGGCACCAATAACCGCAATCTGGCGTACGTTAAATTCAAGCTCAGGATTTAATGCTGTTTTTTTTTGAGTAATATCCTGATCTGCACCCGAATTGGCTGGTTCAGATAGCTTCCAGATGGCTTTGAGCATTTCACGTTTATGTCCAAAACCTCTTGGACGTGAAATGGAAATCCCATGGTTATTTAGGCCACGTTTCAGGACACCTGCGACACTAAAAGAAGCGAAAGTGGTGCCAATCTCGGATAAACGCACAATATTATTTAAAACATTTTCTTCCCACATGTCTGGATTACAAGACGGCGCAAAACCATCCAGAAACCATGCATTCACAGGTGCGGTTTTTTCCATGATGGGAAATACATCATGGGCATCTCCAAGCCACAAGTCGATTGAGAAACGTTGTTCAGGGAAGCTTAAACGGTGGCAGCCTGCAATTGGCATCGGATATTGGGAAATCAGTTGATCTGCCAATGGCTTGAGTTCAGGCCAGACATTTAAAGCGCGAATCAGATCGGGTTTAGAGAGCGGAAATTTCTCCACTGAAATCGCATGCAAATGACTGTGATTGTCCGGACGGGTCTGTTGCCAGAGCTGCCATAACGCCAGAATATTCAGGCCTGTGCCAAAGCCGGTTTCGCCCACACAAAAATATTCAAACGGTTTTAAGTCAGTCAGGCGGGTCGGCAGGTCATTGCCATTTAAAAAAACATGGCGGGTTTCCAGCAAACCATTGTCTTTAGAAAAATAAACATCGCCAAACTGTTTAGAGACAGGCACTTCAATGCCATCCACCAATTGCCAATCGAGATCGGCGGTTTGAATTGCATGCGACAAAACGACTACAACCTTAAATAAGTCCGAAAGGGGAATAGATTACCATTGACGGCGACGCTTGGTATAAACGTAACTGGCAATCAGAAAGCCCAGCAAAACGCCCACGGCCAAAGTGGCAGCACCATACAGGAACATCTGCGCACTGCGTTCGCTTTGTAAAACCTGTACTTGCACGCCAAGATTGTCATTTCTGAGCTGTAGTTCCTGATTTTGTGCTAACGCTTCCAGATTGGCTTTTTCCAGCTGTTGCAGACGCGTCGCCTGATCCTTCACCAAAGCTTTTACTTTGGCGTCTTGCTGAGCTTTATTTCTGGCAAGTTCTTCAGCAGTCAGTGGCTTATTTCCAGTTGCCGGAAGGGCTTGAGATGCTGTTGCAACCACAGGGATAATTGCAGGTTTTGGCGTAGCAGTGGGGGTTGCGACCGCAGCTTGTACAGCAGCAGCGGCGACACTGTTTGGTGTTGTCTGAACTGTGGCAACTTCTACTGCCCATACAGAATGAAAGGTACAACAGAGGCCAATAACACTGGCAAGAACAACACGCATAAACCTTATCCTTGAGGGAATGCTTTGTTAAACGGTTTCACATCAATCTGTGCATATACACCTTCTTTCAGGAAGGGTTCATCCTCTAGCCAGGTATCCAGGTCTTCACGGCTGTCAAAATCGACAATGATGGTACTACCATAAAAGCCGGCTTGTGGATTACTCGGATCTTTCGGCATCGCGCCTGCAACAATCAGACGGCCTTCATCATTCAGCTTTTGCAAGCGGGCAAGATGTTGTGGACGAATGGCAAGACGTTTCTCCACTGTACCTTCCTGATCGGTACAGCTAACGACAAATAATGGCATGATGATTCTCAATTGTTTGTAGTTGGATTTATTCAGCAGTCTTAAAGTATTTACGCAATACAATAAACTGGATAATGATAAAGGAAAACATCACGATCATGTCACCGAATGCCGTGAATTCGCCCCAATATTTTCCATCCAGCCACAAGTAGGCAAAGAAGGTATGTAAAAATGACATCAGTGCAAACATGGCGACCCAGGCATAGTTCAGTTTGATCCAGCCTTTTTCACTTAAGTTGAAAACCGGACCAAACAGACGCTGAATCAGTGGCTTTTTATCTTTACTAAACCAAGGCGACAGCAGGAATACGCCGGCAAAGACCAGATTCAGCAATACCGCCTTTAAACGGATATAAAAATCATCGCTCAGCATCAGAGTGATCCCACCAAAAATCACGGTCATAAACAGCACAATCCATTGCTGCTTATCCAGGCGGAATTTTTGCATGACAAATAACGCACCATAGACCACCAGCATAGCAATAATCAGACCAGTGGTTGCCACAAGAATATTATTATTGTCGACACCCCCCGCAGAACCGATCAATTGCAAAAGTTGATGGTCAGTGTCTTTTGGATCTACAGTTTTATATAAATAAAAGAAAATAATGAGTGGCACAAAGTCTAAAAGTGCTTTCATGTTAGAGTATCTAAATCTGATTAAATAAATGTCATAGTATAGAGATGCACGGCGTAGATTTACATACACATAGCAATATTTCTGATGGAACTTTAACTCCACAGCAATTGGTCGAGGCTGCCGTAGAGAAATCGGTGCATACTTTGGCATTGACAGATCACGACACTATGGATGGCCTGGAACTGGCACAAGAAGCCGCTAAAAATCATGAGATTAAGATCATTTCTGGGGTGGAAATCTCCAGCCAGTGGTCACGTCCAGCCACCAAGAAAAATTATGGCGTGCATATTGTTGCACTGAATATGCAAAATCCTGAGCCTTTACAAAAAGCCCTCAATCAGCAGAAGAAAATCCGGGCGGAACGCTCGAAACAGATCTGTGACTTACTGATTCCTTTAATTGGTCAGGATATTTATGCCGATGTACTGGTCAAAGTCGATAATATCCCTGATCGGGTAACACGGACGCATATTGCCAAAACCTTAGTAGAAAAAGGTATTGTGACTCGCCCGCAACAGGCTTTTGATAAGTACATCAAGGAAGGCAAGAAAGCCTATGTCAAATTTGATGGCTTGAGTCTTGAAGACACGGTTCAGGTGATTCATGAAAGTGGCGGTTTTGCGGTGCTGGCACATCCGACCAAATATGACCTATCTGCGACCAACATTCGTTACCTGATCGAGATCTTTGCCAAGTTTGGTGGCGACGCCGTTGAACTGCCGCCAGCGGTAGATCCAAGTTCTACTCGCCAGATGGTCGATCGGATGATTGCGGAGCATCGTCTGAAAGTTTCGATTGGCAGTGACTTTCATGGCGACCATATGCCATGGATCAGACTCGGGAATGTGCCGAGCCTAAAACCGGGACAAGTCGGGATTTGGGAGAGTTTTGTTGATTGAGTGCTTTACTCGAACTTTGTTCTTGCAAAGCAGAAGTGCCCTTTGCTGATAGAAAAGGGCAAGAGAAAAATAAATTACAGTAGGTTATGATCTTTGGCCTGAATCGGTGGTGGGGTTGGTTTGCCTAATGTGCCTAAGAGTTCAATTTCAATGGTACGTACCATCGAATCGAGTGGCAAATCATTACTTTGCGTGCCAAAAGGTTCTTCAATTTCTGAGCTTAAGGCATCTAGTCCTAAAAAGGTATAAGCTAAAATACCGACCAGTAAAGGCGTAAATAAACCTAATGTTGAACCCAGGCTAAAGGGCAAAATAAAACAGAAAAAATAGACGGTACGATTCAGCAAGACTGAATAGGCAAAAGGTAAAGGCGTCGTCGCAATCCGGTCACAACCAGTCTGGACAATACTCAACTCCGCCACGTGATTATTCATCTGCATATAGATGATGTCTGAGATTTCACCTTCTTTGAGCGCCTGCATTAACTCCCATTGAATCAGGCTTAAGGTATATTGCGGCGCGTTGGCCTGTTGATAGAGCTGGGTCACAGCTTGCTGGCTCATGCCGCTGGTTTCAACCAGTTCGGTCGGATTGGCTGTCTGATGGCGTAGCCGGTCACGGAGAACATTGGCAAAGACAATCACGTGCTGAATTACACGTTCACGGCGACCTTGAGACAGCATCCGGCAATCCCGGTCAAAATGTCGTGAATTGGCAATCAGAATACCCCAGAGTTTGCGGGCTTCCCACCAGCGGTCATAACAGGCCGAATTCTTAAATCCGAGAAAGATCGACAGTACCACTCCAATCAGGGTAAAGCCGACCAGGGGTAATTCTGGAAAATGAAAAGAGCCAATATGTGACAAGCCACCGATAATGGCCGAGATCAACATCACTACGCCTAAAGGTGGCAAAACTTTCGGCAAAATTGTACCTCGCCAGGAAAACAGCAATTTAAAAAGACTTGGCTGGTCACGTACAATCATTTATTGGAATCATCACAGTTTTTTCATGATCTTCTTGACTTGTGCCAGCTTTGTCAAGTGCTAATCACCTGTGTATTTCGGGTTGAATGAGTTGCTGCTCGGCAAAAGAAAAACTGCCCTCTAGGTCAATGATACAGTGGTCGATTAAATAAATATCGACCAGTTGACAGGCTTGCTGAATCTGGCGAGTCAGATGCCGATCTGCTGGAGAGGGATAGGCCCGGCCGAGTGGATGATTATGCGCAATTACAATTGAGGTTGCCTGTTGGGTAATTGCATAGCGCAGTAATTGATTAATCGAAATATCACATGCATTCACAGAGCCATAAAACAGTTTTTTAAAGCTGATTTTTCTTAAACTGGCATCCAGACACAGCACTGCAAACACTTCCTGAGTTTCACCGAGCAGTTCAAAACGTAAATAATCCCGTAACCGTTTGGAATTATTGAGCTCCAGTGCATCCTGTTTCAGATGTTCGGAAATATAACGCCGTCCGAGTTCCTTGACGGCCATGAGTTGGGTATATTTACTGATGCCCATGCCATGAAACTGGCTGACTTCCTGTAAAGGTGCATCCAGTAAGGCAGTGAGATGACCGAAATGCTGAATCAAGAGTCGGGCAAGTTCGACTGCGGAATGTTGCTGGGAGCCCGAACGAAGAAAGATGGCCAGTAGCTCGGCATCGGACAGACTTTCTGCGCCATATTGAATTAAGCGTTCTCGCGGCCGTTCTTGTTCCGGCCAGTTTTTAATAGAAAATTGCATAGTTATTAGACTTATTTATTATGAATTATCAGTTTTCCCGCAAACCGATCTCTTGGGAATGCGGTTATTTAATGCTATTGTGAGCCCCACTGCAACAGAAAGGTAGCCTGTTTGTGAGCTTCGACGTAAGTGTAATTCCTCATAAAAATATCATTTTAGCTGTGACTGGCGGCATTGCTGCCTATAAAAGTGCGATTCTGGTTCGTCGTCTGAAAGATGCCGGATTTAATGTGCGGGTGGTGATGACCCAAGGGGCACAGGCTTTTATTACACCTTTAACGTTTCAAGCCTTATCAGGCAATCCGGTCCATACGGCATTACTGGATCCTGAAGCGGAAGCAGGTATGGGGCATATCGAGCTGGCACGTTGGGCGGATCTGTTACTGGTTGCACCTGCAAGTTGTGACACCTTGGCAAAGTTTGCAGCAGGTCTGGCAGATGATTTGCTCAGTACTTTATATCTGGCGACCAAGGCACCGGTCTGGGTAGCGCCTGCCATGAACCAGCAAATGTGGGCAGCTAAGCCAACACAACGCAACTTGGCCACTTTAATTGAAGATGGTGTGCATGTGATCATGCCGGATGCCGGATCTCAAGCCTGTGGCGATGTGGGTTTAGGCCGTATGCCTGAGCCGGAAGATCTGGCACGACAAGTCACAGAATATTTCCATCAAGCACAGCGTGCGATCGCAGAAAAATTTGGTCAGCTTGCGGGTAAACGTGTCACCATCACCGCAGGTCCAACCCGTGAAGCGATTGATCCGGTACGTTATATTTCCAATCACAGTACCGGTAAAATGGGCTTTGCTCTGGCAGCTGCCTGTTATGCCGCTGGGGCAGATGTGACCCTGATTGCAGGGCCAGTGACTCTGGATACACCAAATGGCGTCAAACGCAAAAATGTCAGTTCTGCCGTAAAAATGCTCAATGAAAGCATGCAGATGCTGGAAGATGGCTGTGATATTTTTATTGCAACTGCTGCGGTGGCGGATTACCGCGTGGCGGAAGTTGCAGAACACAAAATTAAAAAATCTGGCGATGAGCTGAATGTGGCGCTTGTGAAAAATCCGGATATTGTTGCGACCATCGCCCAGCAAGAGAAACGTCCGTTTATGGTCGGTTTTGCGGCGGAAACCCGCAATATTGAAGAATATGCCGCGGGCAAACTGGTCGCGAAAAAACTGGATATGATTGCCTGCAATGATGTCTCACGTGCCGATATCGGTTTTGCATCGGATGAAAATGCCATGACCGTATTTTTTGCCGAACAGTATCAGATGGATAAGCGTGATCTGGAAAAAGCCTCCAAGCAGGAAATTGCCCAGCAGCTGATCGAAGCGATTCATGATGCCTTGCATCGTGATCCATCCAGTGATGACGATTTTTAAAAGAATCTTCACAAAAAAAAGCCCTGTTAGACTCAGGGCTTTTTTATGAGTAAATTTTTATCATTTATTCAAAAAGCTGTAGAAATCTTAAATAATTTAGTCATGATTCATGCACTGCTTATTTCTTGTTTTTTCAAAAAAGCATAAAATAGGTCACAGAATAAGCAAGCATAACAATACTGCATATATCAGCTATAAGCAGGAACAGGAAAGAAAAAGAAGGAGGCGCTATGAGAACAATCATTGTGTTATGGATGATCGCCTGTCTGGCTGGATGCAGTTACTTTGTCTCGATGGATGAATTGGCCAGAAATATTCAAGCGCAGATGCAACAGGAATTTAATTCCAATCAGGATTATCAACGCTATCGTTTTACTGTGCAGAAGGTCAAAATTGTCCAGCGGCAGGGCAATCAATTTAAAGCGATTTCTCATCTGAATTATCAGGGGGAGGCATATCCGGTCAATGTCAAAATTTTTAAGGTCGATGGAGGCTATAGGTGGTCGATCGAAGAGGATGCCTTTGCTTTTATTGATGAAATTGAAATAGAGCAATACCGGCAGCAACTGGATCGGGAGTTACAGCAGCTGGCTTCAGCCTTAGATGACCTGGAACCTGTAGATGAGTCAAAAGAACATGAGCGCGGTTCTCTGGTCACACCCATTGCCGAGCCAGAATTTCAAGGTGTTTCTTATCAGGAAGAACCGGTTCCGGTCGGTAATATCACCGCATATACTCAATAACGTCTTCGCTCATCTCTATAAAAAAGCACCGATCATCGGTGCTTTTTTATATCGATTAGACTTTTAAATTCGTATTTAGGATTCAACTTGCTGATGTTCACGCACATAGTCTTCAGTACGTTGCATTGCTTCTTGAATATTAAACAGCGCAGTTTCCACATCTTTCAAGGTTTTGGCATTACCACCGCTTAGTGCCTGACGCCATTTACGTGCACCCGGCAAGTTCTGGAACAGTCCTAAAATATGACGGCTAATAATTGACAATGGTGCACCTTCTGCCATGCGCTGGGCAATATAAGGCAGCATTTGTTGCATGATCTCGAAACGATCCGGTGCATCCAGATTCCACAATTGGCCCAGTTCAGCCAATAAGTACGGATTATGATAGGCTTCACGACCAATCATCACGCCATCGACATGTTTGAGATGTTCCAGCGTTTCGGCATAGGTCTTGATCCCGCCATTGATTTCAATCAGCAGATCAGGACGATCCTGCTTCAGGCGATAAACATCTTCATAACGCAGGGGCGGCACATCGCGGTTTTCTTTAGGCGATAGACCTTTTAATAAGGCAATGCGCGCGTGTACGATAAAATTATTGCAGCCGGTTTTGGCTACGGTATCGACAAAATGCAGCATTTCTTCATAAGACTGCATATCATCAATCCCGATCCGGTGTTTTACAGTCACTGGAATATCCACCGCATGCTGCATTTCAGCAATACATTCCGCGACTAAATCGGGTTCAGCCATGAGGCAGGCCCCAATTTTATTATTCTGTACCCGGTCACTCGGGCAACCCACATTTAAATTGACTTCGTTATAACCCCAATCCTGTGCCATCTTGGTACAGATCGCGAGATCTTTAGGATTCGAGCCACCAAGTTGTAGTACGATCGGCTGTTCTTCGGTGTTAAAGTCCAAATGCCGTTTGGCATCCCCATAAATGATGGCACCTGTGGTGACCATTTCAGTGTACATAATCACATTTGGGTTAAACAGACGGGCAAAGAAGCGATAGTCTTTGGTGGTCCAATCCATCATCGGCGCCACACTGATTCGTGGTTGAAGTTTATTTTCAATGGTGGTCAGATCAGTCATTCAAAATTACGCCTTAACGAAATGGAAGAAGAAGGGATGAATAAATCGCCCAAAGATTATTTTTTTGCCCAAGCCCGCTAGGCCAATATCGCAAAAAAAGAGGGCGTAATACTAGCATAAAATCAGCAGAACAACCCGGCGAACTTGAGTCAAGCCAGTAAGTCCAGGACATGAAACAAGAAATAAAATTAGAATTCCAAGTCATTCCAGAATGGTATATTTTGATAGTAGAAACACCAATATAAAAAATGATAGAAATAAGGAGAATAATTATGCTGTTATTGGAGGAGATTTATAAAAGCCATAAAGCACAAAATTCAGCACATTTTAACTTAAAAATTCATCGTGGCTTAGGCTGGTTTAAAAAAGCGCTAGACTTGGATCAAGATCTGGATTTTAAATTCATCAGTCTATGGATTGGTTTTCAGGCTATTTATGCAGAAGAGGATGATCGGGTTCAGGGAAAGGATAAGCTGCATCAATTTCTAGAAATACTTTGCCAAAATGATCTGGACCAGAAGATTAATCATATTGTCTGGGAAAAGTACAGTCAGCCAATCCACTCACTCTTAGCGAACCCCTATATGGAACAAAGTTTTTGGGATTATCGTCACCAGAAAATTAGTCTGGAACGCTGTAATGCTGAACTGGAAACACAGAAAAAAATCATACAGCATGCTTTAAATGAGCGGAATTCTGTCGAAATTTTAGTCGGGGTGTTTCGTCGTTTATATACATTACACCATCAGCTCATGCAGGGCGGAATTACCTATCATAGTTCCCTGAACCACAAGTTACTCGAGGAAAGCTGTCGGATTCTGGCCGCTTTGCTGCCGGTCTTTATCTGTATTTTATTGGAAAATTCAGTTGCTCTAGATTTAAATAAACCTTTCTATCCAGCGGCTCAAGTCAGCTAAGTATAGTTAAGCATCTAGGCTGCTGTCCGGGCGTGATGCCATTGATCCAGTAAGGCGAATAGGGTAGCGCCTAGGGCCAGCCCGAGTCCTGCCATACAGGTCATGCTCCAGCCCCCATGATGCCAGGCATAAACCCCTAAGGCTGAACCACAGGCACCGCCAATAAAATACAGGGTCATATACAGTGAATTGACCCGTGATTTGGCATCGGGGCGCAGGCGGAAAATCACATTCTGATTACAGCTATGCGTAATCGCCAACCCCAGATTAATCAGTCCATAGCCCAGAATATAGCTCAGCAGCGATACCGCACCAAAATATAGGAACAGCCAGCTCCCAATCAGGATCGAACAGCCAATCCAGCTCAAGGTTTTGATATGGCCCCGATCGGCCCATTTACCAATGAATTGAGTCGACAATGCGCCAAAGACGCCGACCAGTGTCACCAGACCGACCATGACATCAGACAGCTGGAAAGGTTCTTGGGTCAGCAGCAGGGCAATGGTCGAGAACAGCATGCTCATGGCGGCAAAAGCACAGGCACCGGTAAGAGAGCGCAAGACCAATCGTGGTTCATGTTTTAATAAGCTCGCCATAGATTTGAAAATCGCTGCATAGCTGATTCTTAGGCGTGGCAGACTCGGTAATTTTCCTCGCAGATAAAAACTTAAAGCCAGCATGCTGATGCCACTGACGATATAGATCATTTTCCAGTGAAACAGGTCGGACAATAATCCCGCAATACTGGTCGAGAGCAGAATACCGACCAGCAAGCCGCTCATCAGGAAACCCACTACTTCTCCAGTTTTTTCCGGTTTGACTGCCATGGTGGCCAAGGGAATCAGAATCTGTGCAGCCACGGAAAACAGTCCGGCAATGATGGTGCCAACCCACAGCATCGGCAGGTTTATCGCACTGGCACAAATAAATAAACCTGCAGCTGCACCCAGCATGAGAAAGGGAATCAGCTTGGTTTTATTCAGCATATCGCCCAAAGGTACAATAAACAGCAGGCCTAATGCATAAGAGATTTGAGCAAAGGTAACGGTGAGTGCCACTTGTGATTCCGGCACCTGATAATATTGCTGAATCGATGAAATCAGTGGCTGGCAATAATAGTTGGCGCCGGCACATAAACCACAGGCAATCGCCATCAGCCATAATAAGGGCTTGTTTTGACTGATATCGAGGGGCGTGTTCATAGCAGCAACCTTATCTAAGCCGAGGAGAATTTAAAACAAGCAGCGCATTGATGCAGGAATGAAAGGCACTATAAGTGAGAACTTTAGGCTTTAAAAGTAGAAAAATATTACAATGACTCAATGAAAAGATCTTAGATCGCAAGGACTACACAAGACTTGAATTAGAAAACCAGTCAGGAATGATCAGGTTGCCAGATTTTTGATCAATAGCTGGCTTTATTACAACGCATAGGACAAAGAAAGAACGGAAAATCCCCTGAAAATGAAAAAAATTAAATAATGGCTCTCATTTTATGCGCAGATATGGTGCATAAACTTTATTTTAGTCACTTATTCGGTTTATGACATTAATATAATAAATGGTCAGCAAGATTTTTGTTCCTCTTGGTCTGATCATTTTAGAGATAAGTGACCTTTAGACCCACAGATCTCGTTGTGTCACATCCATCAATTCAACCTCAGCCTGATGGGTGCTAAATCATAACTAAATTGAATAAAAGGTATTACTTTACAGATCAGATAGCTTATCTGGAATAAGTTCTTTATTTGTCAATAAAGTCAAATTTAGAAAACTTGGAGAGCTAAAGTGCCGCTGTCCTTAGCAGAGAGACCTATTCAGAAACGGGTAGCATAAAGAACCAAAACAGGAATTTTGGTCAGAAAGATCAATGTAACAAAAAAAATCTCAAGTAGGCGGCTTATCAGCCGAGCGCATTTTCAGGTTTTCATTCAGGTAAATGAATATCGTTTATAAAATAATCAAATATAAATATTTGGCGTATATAAGCCATGCACCAGTACAGCAACATTTTTATGAATCATCAGTTCAATATATAGGCATTTATTAAATAAATAGTAGGTAGTAATTTCAAACAGTTTGATTAGAATCCAAAAATTCAACAAGAACACATCCTGAGGGGAAGCATCGTTTAAGCGATGTTTACTTAAGAAAAATTAGCTTGAGGAACGCTCATGCAGATCGGAATTCCAGCCGAAACTGTTGTCGGTGAAAATCGCGTCGCTGCGACGCCAGAGACAGTAAAGAAATTGATCAGCGCAGGACATAGCGTGATTATCGAACGTAGTGCAGGGCTTAAAGCTGCCTATATCGATAGCGCCTATGAACAAGTTGGTGCCAAAATTACGGATGATGCCTACACCGGCAGTCAATTGATTTTAAAAGTTCGTGCACCGAAAGGTGAGGAAATTCAAAAACTCAATCCGAACACCGCCATCGTGGCGATGTTTGATCCTTACCGTAATACTGAGCTTGACCAATTTGCGGCACAGAACGTGTCTGCATTTGCATTGGAACTTTTGCCACGGACCTTGTCTCGTGCGCAGAACATGGATGTCTTGTCTTCTCAAGCCAACCTTGCAGGATACAAATCGGTGCTTTTGGCTGCGGCTGAATACCAGCGCATGTTCCCGATGCTAATGACGGCTGCGGGGACGGTCAAACCGGCCCGTGTGGTGATCATGGGCGTCGGGGTCGCGGGTCTGCAAGCCATTGCCACTGCAAAACGCTTAGGCGCTATTGTGGAAGCCACAGACTTGCGTCCAACAGCAAAAGACCAAGTGGAATCATTGGGCGGTAAATGGCTGGACGTGCCGATGTCTGCCGAAGAGCAGCAAAAAGCGGCGGATGCGGCCAAGAATGGTTATGGCTGGATGCCAGGTGAGGAATACATCCGCGATCAGGCTGCCATTGTGGATAAAGCCGTATCAAATGCTGACATTGTGATTACCACAGCGCTTTTACCCGGCCGTGATGCACCGCGTTTAATCCGTGCTGAAACAGTTGCGAAAATGAAACCGGGTTCAGTCATTTTAGATATGGCAGTGGAATCGGGCGGTAACGTTGAAGGTTCGAAATGCGGTGAAACTGTGCATACCGACAACGGCGTCAAAATTTTGGGTATTCCCAATATTCCTTCGACTGTATCGACTGAAGCATCGGCTTTATATGCACGTAACGTGTTTAATTTTGTCGAAACGCTGTTTGATGCCGATAAGAATTTTGTCCTGAATCCAGAAGAAGAAATTCAAAAAGCCCTACTTGTCACTCATGCCGGCCAAGTGCTGCTGAAACGTGGTTAAGGAGAAGACTCATGGTTGAAACAATTACGATTTTTGTCCTTGCTATTTTCGTAGGTTACTACGTGGTGTGGGGGGTAACGCCAGCATTGCATACGCCGTTGATGGCGGTCACCAATGCCTTGTCATCGATCATTATTGTCGGTGCAATGATCCAGACTGTTGGTCTGCCGGTGATCGGCGTTGAAGGCAGCGTGGATTTCCAGACCATTAACGTGGTGAGCGTACTTGGCGCAATTGCAGTATTCCTGGCGAGCATTAACATTTTCGGTGGCTTTGCCGTGACTGCTCGTATGCTGGAAATGTTTAAACCTAAGCAAAAGAAAAAAGAGGGTTAATCCATGGAAATGATTCGAGAATATGCGGATTGGTTCTACCTGATTGGTGCCGTTCTTTTTATCCTGACGCTACGTGGTTTATCAGGTCCTAAAACTGCAATCCAAGGTAACCGTTACGGTATGATCGCCATGGCGATTGCAGTATTGACCACCTTCTTTGTTGCAGATAATCCTGTGGTGTGGATGATTGTGGGCGCAATGGTAGCAGGTGCGGTGGTGGGTATTGCCCGTGCGCGTACTGTCCCTATGACCCAAATGCCAGAAACTGTGGCGCTGATGCACTCATTGGTGGGTCTGGCTGCGGTCTTGATTGCGATTGCTGCAATTATTCATAACAACAAACTGATTGAACTCGGTCCAGACCTTTTGGCGGCCAATGGCGTCAATTTCCATGAAATGAGCCGTGTTCATTTATTTGAACTGTTCGTGGGTTGTTTTGTCGGTGCAATTACCTTTACAGCATCAGTCTTTGCTTATGGAAAACTGGCTGCGAAGAAATGGGCAAAAACCATTTCTGGCGCATGGGTAAAACCTGTTCAGGCCATCATCTTTATTGCCATGTTGGTGTTTGGTTTCATGTTCTTCTCAACAGGGAATATGACCGCATTCTGGGCAATGACAGCACTTGCACTGGTCTTTGGCTGGGTATGGATTGCACCTGTCGGCGGTGGTGATATGCCGGTGGTGGTCTCGCTACTCAACTCATTCTCTGGTTGGGCTGCAGCCGGGATTGGTTTCACGCTTGAAAACAACATGCTGATTGTGGCAGGTTCACTGGTCGGTTCTTCAGGTGCGATTCTGTCTTATATCATGTGTAAAGCCATGAACCGTTCAATCATCAACGTTCTGTTTGGTGGCGCAATGGGCGGTACAGCGGTTGCAGCAGCTGATGCAGGCGATAAAGCGCCACGTAACCACCGTTCTGGTTCAGCAGATGATGCGGGCTTCCTCATGTCAAATGCGGACAGCGTGGTGATTGTACCGGGTTATGGTATGGCGCAAGGTCGTGCACAGAATGCGGTCAAAGAACTTGCGAACATCTTAAAAGAGCAGGGCGTAACCGTACGTTTTGCAATTCATCCGGTGGCAGGTCGTATGCCAGGTCATATGAACGTATTGCTGGCTGAAGCTGACGTACCCTATGAAGATATTTTAGAGATGGATGAAATCAACTCTGACTTCCCGGCAACGGATGTGGTGCTGGTGATTGGTGCAAACGACGTTGTCAACCCGGCAGCCAAAGATGATCCAACATCGCCGATTTATGGCATGCCGATTCTGGAAGCGCATAAAGCACGTACTATTATGGTAATCAAACGTTCAATGGCGACCGGTTATGCAGGTCTGGACAATGACTTGTTCTATAACGACAAGACCATGATGATCTTCGGTGATGCCAAGAAAGTGGTGGAAGATATGACCAAAGCCATTAATGGTACGGGTCACTAATCATTTAAATCCCCCTAAGTCCCCCTTTAATAAAGGGGGATTTTTTATTTTATATTTTGGAAAAAAGATGATTGAGCGGTCATCGAACGTCTATGTTTATGATGAATTTATCCTAAAATACCCATCAAATCGGTGCATAAGACAAGATGAAAATTAAAGAAAAATAGCTGTAGCTTGAGTTGTATTAATGCTTATAAAGTCCGATGAACAGGCAATAAAAAAGCGACCTACACAGGTCGCTTTTTTGAATATTTGATTTTACGCTACAGAGTTTGTATCTGCAGGATTGCGCCATAAGCTTTCTAGATCATAGAATTTACGCGCTGTTGGAAGCATACAATGAACCACTACATAACCGAGGTCGATGAGGATCCATTCAGCATCACGTTCGCCTTCAATACCAAGCGGACGGAAGCCAGCTTTACGTGCTTCTTCAGCAACGTTATTGGCCAGTGATTTGATATGACGTGTCGATGTGCCGCTTGCAATGACCATAGCATCAGCCACATTACTGATACCGCTGACATCAAGCTCAACAATTTCTTTTGCTTTTACATCTTCAAGTGCAGCATGTACGACTTTTAAGCAGTCCTGTACAGCTTGAGAATTTGAATTCATAGTAAGATCGTGAGAATTAGAAGCGCTGGGCGATGGTTCTAAATTCATGGGGTGTGTAATTTCCTAACAATTATGCATGGTCTAATATAGCGGTTTTAGTGCTGAATTTCAAATGAAGCCGCAGTCCACTCAGTCATGCTCCGGAAAGAATTCGGCTTTCCAGACAAAGGAGTCATTGGAATGCTGCATCGGCTTATATTCGGCAGCGACATAAGCTTGATATTGACTATGTTTTAACCACTGAAATATATCATGATATTGAATGGACGCCGTATTGGGTTGATGTCGTCCCGGACAATCCGCAAACTGGATATGACCAATCAGGTGAATATTTTCTTTTAAATTTTCCAGTACATCTTCGCCCATCATCGCCATGTGATAGCAGTCATACTGCATTTTTAAGGCCGGATGATTGACTGCTTCCAGCATTTCCTGAGCTTGTGCAACATTTTGAATCAAAAAACGTGGCATATCGGTGCCATTGACCATTTCAAAGACCGGTTCAATTTGATGCTCGAGCAGCATTGAACAGGCCATTTTCAGATTACTTGCCAGCGTATTCAGGCAGGGCAACAGGTCACAATCCAGAGGCTGTTTGCCTGCCAGAATATTGACCCGAGGTACATTTAAGGCCGTGGCATACTGGATGGCTTGTTCAACAGCATGACGGAACTCGATTTCCCGCCCCGGGATACCGGCCAGGCCATGGCCGCCCTGCATTAAATCACCGGCAGGCACATTAATCAGGCATAAGTTCAGTTGATGGATGCTGAGCTGATTTTGAATCTGGCCAATCGTTAATTCATAAGGAAACTGGATTTCGACATGATTAAAGCCCTGTGCTCGAGCCAGTGCGAAGCGTTCGATGAGTGGCACTTCGGTAAAAATCATCGACAGGTTAACGGCGAGTTTAATCATGTATTTTCCTTATACATTCAGGGTATTACAAAAGTAAAAATTATGCGTGCTTGAGCTGTTGAATCACAGTGGCCAGATCGGCCTCGGCAAAGCCCTGGGCCTGATGGATTTGCAGCTGTGATAAGGCCTGAGTCGCGACCGGAACATTCAGGTCAAAGCTTTGGGCCAGTTGCACGGCATTGTTCAGATCTTTAGATAAGGTCTGCACTTTCCATTGCACCGGTTCGAAAGTTTGTGTGGCCATACGTGGCGCCAGAATCTGGAAAGGTTTGGAATCGGCAAAACCACCCGCCAAGGCAGGTGCCAGTAGGCGTGTATCTACACCTGCAAGGCCCGCCAATGCCACTGCTTCCGCGATCAGGGTACTATTGGCTGCGACAATGAGCTGATTACAAATTTTGGTCGCCTGACCAGTACCGGTGTCGCCCATACGGGTAACGCGCTGTGAAAGTGCTGCATAAATTGGGTCAAGATGTTCAATCATTGTGGCATCACCACCGGCAAAAATCACCAGACTGCCTTGTTCAGCACCTGCGGTACCGCCTGAAACTGGGGAGTCAATCCAGTTCACCTGTCTGGTCTGTGCTTGTGCTGCAAGCGCGTGGGTTTGCTGCACCGAAAGGCTGGAAAAATCCACAATGATTTGATCGGCAACCAAATACGGCACGATCTGCTCAAAGACCGATTGCACCGCCTGATCATCTGCCAAGCAAGTCAAAATCACTGGATAATCCGCAATCTGATTCAAAGACAGCGCAGTTGCACCCAAGTCGATTAAGGGATGGCAAGCCGCCGAGGTACGGTTCCATACCGCGACCTGAAAACCTGCCTGTAGTAGACGGGTCGCCATCCGGCGTCCCATCAGGCCCATACCCAAAAAGGCAATCTTAGTATCGCGATTTAACTGCATGCTTTTTCTTATTCCTTGCTTGGACTCTAACTCGATTTAGTTATATTGGCGTGGCACGAACTGGACTTCCGGATTCTTGTCCTTTTTGCGAGCCAGCTGACTGTTTTTACCTAGCAATAATTTGAGCTGCCAGATTTTTTCCATACGTAAAGATTTATTTGGGCGATGCTGCATGGCATCCAGTACAAACTTAGAGGCCATCAGGGCATCCGGAGAGCGTTGCAGCATTTCCTCAGCCAATGCTTGTGCGCGTGCCAGTGGTTCTTGATCCACATGGGTAACCAGACCAATCTCTTTGGCATAGGCACCGTCAAAAATCCGGGCAGTCAAGGTCAGCTCTTTGGCCAGATCAATCCCAATCAGGCCTTTCAGCGAACGGCTGAGTCCCATATCTGGTACCAGTCCCCAACGGGTTTCCATAATCGACATTTTGGTATCAGGATGTGCAATACGGATATCTGCGGCCAGAGCAAGCTGCATACCAGCGCCAAAACAGAAGCCCTGCATCGCAGCGATCACCGGCACCGGTAATTCCTGCCAGACCAGAAAGGCTTTCTGGAACAGGCTCTGACCCGGACGGATTAACTCCCAGGCCGCATAGGCACGATTTTTAGGATTATTTAAATCGGCCAGATCAATGCCGGCACTAAACACCTGCGCTTCACCGGTTAAAATGACGCAACGGATACTTTTATCTTTTTTGATTTTCTGCGCAGTCGCAACCAGTTCACGCAGCAGGGCAAAGCTCATGGCATTGCGTTTATCCGGGCGATTCAGTGTAACTGTGGCAATGCCGTTATTTTTTTCCAAGCGCACGAGTGACATGGCATTCTTCCTTATTTTTCCTGAGCCGAGCATAGCATGTGGCCTATGAGCTTGCATGACAGCTCAGTCATACTTTCTAAGTCACGGACTGAGCAGCTTCAAGTTTTAATTCAAATGTTGTTTCAGAATTTGCTGGGCGGCCTGTTCAACTTGTTCGACCACGGCTTTAAGTTCATCAAAATGTTTCAGCACGTCTTGAACAAAGTTTTCGTCGGCCTTGCGACGTTCTTTGCGCAGGGTTGAAACGAACTGTTCAAATCCGCCCGTGACTTTCTGCAAAGTCGGTGCGCCGACATAGCGGGTTGCACCATATAAACGATGCAAGACATGTTCCAGTTGCGGGAAATCTTCCAGCTCAATTAACTGCTGCATTTCAGTGAGTTCATCGGCAAAACTGTCGACCAGCATGCGCAACAGGTCTACTGCCAGATCTTCCTTATTGGCTGCCAGTTGCAGGCTTTGCTGCCAGTCCAGAATATTCGGATCCAGTGCATCAATCACATGGGCGCGTTCCAGCACTGGAAGCCGTTTAAAATGTTCGGTGGTCCAGTGGGTCAGAATCTGCACAATCTGCTCGATCTGGATCGGCTTGGTGACATAATCATCCATGCCATTTTGCAGCAGCTTATGTTTTTCATCTGACAGCGCATGTGCAGTCAGGGCAATAATCGGCAGTCGGTTATGGTTTTCAAAGGTCGATTCCAGTGAGCGAATCGCACGTGTGGTATCAATTCCCGACATCACCGGCATCTGAATATCCATAAAGACCAGATCAAAAGCCGGCTGTTTCTGCTCATAACGGCGCTGGATGATATCAATCGCTTCCTGTCCGCTCAGGGCTTTGCTGGTGGTGACATTCAGTTCAGCGAGTAATGCTTCCAGAACAATCAGGTTGGGCAAATGGTCATCGACGGCCAGAATATGCAGACCCTGACCATTAAAGTCTTCATGCTGTTCCTGATCGAAGACCGGTTGATTGCCCAGCAGCTGAATCAAGGCACTGCGGCTGAGTGGCTGATGCAGAGCACGGGCACGATGGTCGTTCAGCATGCTTGGATCGAGTTGCATCTGATAACCATATACGGCCAAATGACCCTGATAACGCGAGCGGATCTCGCGTAACAGGACTTCGCTGTCGCCACTATGATCGACGATGAGCCAGGTGTTTTCAGAGTTCTGTAGATGATTCAGGCGGCTAAACAGATCCAGAATCGATGCGCATTCAATATGCTTGACCTGATAATTTTCCAGATAATGACGCAAGACGTTCGCGGTTGCCGGATGGGCCAGATAAGACACCACCGTCAATTCATTGAAATCTGGATGATCAATTACAGTATCTTCATCGACCAGGAATTGTGCAGTAAACCAGAAAGTCGAGCCTTTTTCGGTTGGGGCACGTTCCTGATTATCTTCAAAACCAATCTGGCCATGCATCAGGCTGACCAGCTGTTTGGAAATGGCCAGCCCCAGTCCTGTACCGCCAAACTGACGGGTGACCGAAGTATCGCCCTGTGAGAAAGATTCAAACAACTTCTTACGATCGGTACCACTCAGGCCAATGCCGCTGTCCTGTACACTAAAATGCAAGACACATCGATCGATGCCATCATGTTCCATACGTGCCCGCACGATGATTTCGCCATCCGGAGTGAACTTGATCGCATTGGAAATCAGGTTGGTCAGAATCTGCTTAAAACGTAAGGCATCGCCAATCACATGTTTCGGTACACTGTCCGCATAGTAAAACGCCATATCAATATGTTTTTGCGCGGCCAGTGGCGAGAGCATGTCCATCACATCAAAAATGGCTTCTTCCAGATCAAAAGCTGCTGTTTCCAGTTCCAGTTTGCCGGCATCAATTTTGGAAAAGTCCAGTACATCATTAATCAGTGCCAGCAAATGCGCCGAAGATTTACGAATGGTCTGCAAATATAAGCTTTGCTCATTGCTGAGATTGCCCTGACGCAAGAGCAGATGAATAAAGCCATCAATACTGTTTAGCGGGGTACGTAGCTCATGGGAAATGTTGGCCAGAAATACCGACTTGGCCTGATTGGCCGAGATTGCCTGGTCACGTGCCTGACGGTAGGTAATATTCTGGACTTCCAACGTGTCCAGAGTACGGCGTAAATCATCTTCGGTCTGTTCGGTATGTTCGCGCAGTTCCAGAAAGCTGAAATGCAGACGTTTCACCACATTGGCGATATCACGCTGCAATAAACGCAGTTCTCCAGTGCTGTTAATCACCATATGCTGACCCAGGGTGTCGGCATTCAGGCGTTGCAGCTGCATGCGAATTTCATACATCGGTGCAATCCAGCGCCGTGAGTAGAAATTCAGACAGAGTAATAACAGCAATAAGGTCAACAGACCGGTCGCAATCAACACGATCAAGACCCGGTAACGGGCAATTTCCAGCGGCTGATTATCCAGTTCAATTGCCAGCCAGCCTTTAGAAAAACTGTTTTCATTCACTTTAATGGCATAAATATGATTGTCTTTATGCAGAATCGGGCCAATAAAGTTACCGCTTTTATCAAAATCGGGCCAAGCGGCCTGTTCCTGAAAGCCGATACCTAAACGATTCTTGCCACTGTCATCCAGAATGGCTGCCCGAACCAGGTGTTTTTCATTGAGCATATTCTGCATGGCATTGTGGGCCTGATCATATTGCCAGGGATACAGGCTTAAAATATCCAGTGCATACTCAGACGTGCCTTGAAAACGCGTCATAATGGCAATTGCCATCTGCTTTTGCTGGGCACGTGCGGCATTCGAGGTTTCAGTCAACACCAGCATCGCGCCAACACAGGCCAAAATAGTAATCGGCACAAAAATCAGCGCAATCAACTGTCCATAGGCGTGATTTAAGTGTAGGCGTTTAAACAGCTTTTTATTGATCGTTGACATGATTTAAGCAGTATTTTCTTTATGTCTGGCATATTAGCATGCTTTAAATCGACAGTTAAAATTTAAGCATTATTTTTATAAGGGTTCAGATCAACCTTTAAAAATACAAGAGATTTCAGTTAAATGATTGCCGAAATACAGTGAAAAGCGGGCGATGAAGACTTCAGTCGTCTGAAAGTCCGGGGCTGAAAATAACGCTTTTATATTCACAGCTGAGCTGCTTGATCTTGCTAAATCACAGGGAAATGAAGTTTATAGCAGGATACTGAGTCTGTTTTAGAGAGTTTCCTGAAAAAGCAGTGCTAAATGGATGCAGGGAAAAGCATTTTTTCATACAATAGCCGCACCTCGATATAGGTGCACACAATGAGTAATACCACCCCCGATTTTCAAGCAGATGAATTTTTGTTAGACCACTATGTCGGCAAAACGCCACTGGTGCGTTTACAGCGTCTGGTAAGTCACACTCAAGCTACAGTACTCGCGAAACTCGAAGGCAATAATCCGGCAGGATCGGTCAAAGACCGTCCGGCCTATAATATGATCATGCAGGCGGAAAAACGCAGTCAGATCAAGCCGGGTGATACCCTGATTGAAGCAACGAGCGGAAATACGGGGATTGCATTGGCGATGGTCGCAGCGATGCGTGGCTATAAAATGAAGCTGATCATGCCGAACAATATGAGTCAGGAACGTAAGGATGCGATGCGTGCTTATGGTGCCGAGCTGATTGAAGTTACCAAAGAACAAGGCATGGAAGGTGCACGTGATCTGGCCGCTCAAATGCAAAATGATGGCGTGGGTCTGGTACTGAATCAGTTTGGCAATCCGGATAATGTCGAAGCACATTATCTGACTACAGGTCCTGAAATCTGGCAGCAAACCGGTGGCAAGATTACCCACTTTGTCAGTTCTATGGGTACAACCGGCACTATTATGGGTGTCTCGAAATATCTGAAGGAAATGAATCCGGAGATTCAGATCGTGGGTTTACAGCCATCTGATGGTTCAAGCATTGCCGGAATCCGTCGCTGGCCGGAAGAATATCTGCCGACCATTTTTGATCGCAGTCGCGTGGATCGTATTATCGATATTCCACAAATTGAAGCTGAAAAAACCATGCGTAAGCTGGCGCAGAAAGAAGGCATCAGTGCTGGTACTTCATCTGGTGGTGCAGTGTGGGCTTCCATAAAGCTGGCGGAAGAACATCCGGATGCCGTCATTGTGTGTATTATTTGTGACCGTGGTGACCGTTACTTGTCTACAGGGTTATTCTCTGTGCAAGATTCTGAATAATTATTTGAGCACTGTGTTATGCGCCTGCCTGTTTTAACTTTCGATATTGAAACCCAAACCGATCTCAAATCAGGCGCGCATTTATTTGGTCTGGACTTGCCTGAAGCAGATCTGGATCAGGCCCTGACCAAACTGCGCCGTCAGGATTCAGGCTCTGATTTTCAGCGTCCGCCCTTGCATGAAATTGTCTGTATTTCCGGTTTATGGATCGATGAGCAGGGCATGAAGCTGTTTTCTTTTAGCCGGGAACAGCATTCTGAAGCGGAAATTTTAAGAAAATTCTTATCGATTTTTGATAAGCGTCATCCGACGCTGGTCAGCTGGAATGGTTCACAGTTTGATTTACCGGTGATTTTATACCGTGCCATGTATCATGGACTCTCTGCACCGAGTCTATTCGATCAGGGCGAAATTGACACGCAAAAGCGTTATAATAACTACCAGAATCGTTACCATCATCGTCATGTCGACTTAATGGATGTGATGGCCATGTTCCATGCGCGTCATTTCCAGAAGCTGGACGATGTTGCACATTTGCTGGGTTATCCGGGTAAACGCGGTGACGGGGCCTATCGGGTTCCTGAATATGTCCGCAATCAGCAATGGACCGAACTGACCTCTTATTGTGAAGGCGATGTGCTGAATACCTGGCTGGTCTATATCCGCTGGCTGTTGTTAAAAGGACAGCTGTTATTGCCGGATTATCAGCATTTGCTGCACAGTACGATTCAATATTTGCATACCCAACCGCAGCATGCGGACTTTTTATCGGTTTGGCGTGAAACGTCACAAAGAACTGACTTTACCCGTTTTGATTTTCCAACTCCCACATCCTAGGTTTTCATGAAGCATCGAGCACACACACGTCCTACCCAGCAACCCGAGTACATTTTTCAGGTTGAGTCACTTTCGCATGAGGGACGTGGCATCGCTCATTATGGTTCACACCCGGATCATCCACCGCATAAACACGGCAAGAAAGTCTTTATCCGTTATGCCTTGCCCGGTGAAACCGTGCGTGCTCGCATTACCCGTGAAGTTAAAAAACTGGAAGAAGCTGACAGTCTTGAATTACTCAGCGAAGCTTCCGAAATTCGCGTCAAGCAGATCTGTGCACATTTTGGGGTCTGTGGCGGCTGTAATATGCAGCATATCGCAGCCGATGCACAGATTGAACTAAAACAGAATGTGCTGAAATCGCATTTACAGCATTTTGCTGGCATCCAGCCTGTGCAGTGGCTTGCACCGCTACGTTCCGAGCGTGAAGATTATCGCCGTAAAGCCCGGATCGGAGTGCGTTATCTGCCGGCTAAGGACACATTGGTGGTGGGTTTTCGTGAGAATCAAAGCAATAAATTAACCTCGATTGATCGCTGCATGATTCTGGATCGTGAATTTGGATCGCTTACAAGCCTTAAACAATTGCTGCAAAGTCTCAATGGCAAGGCTGACATTGGTCATATAGAATTGGCCATGGGGGATCAGGATATTGCCTTACTGGTGCGTGAAACTGCAAAATTATCAGTGGCTGATGTCAACCAATTGCGCGAATTTACGTTACAGAAAGGCTGGCAACTGTATGTGCAGCCTGCCGGCAAAGATACACTCTCGCGAATTGATGCTCCAGATGCCGCGGCGCGCTTGCACTATAGTCTTGATGACTTTGATGTGAAATTCGGTTTTAATCCTGTGGACTTCACTCAGGTGAATTCGACTATCAATCCGCAAATGGTAGCGCTGGCATGTAATTTGCTACAGCTGCAACAGGGTGAGCGGGTTCTGGATCTATTTTGTGGATTAGGAAATTTTTCTCTAGCACTGGCACGCTGTGTAGGCACATCCGGTCAGGTGATTGCGGTGGAAGGGAGTGAAGAAATGGTGCAACGCGGTGCGGAAAATGCCAAAAATAATGGTATTGCCCAAGTTGCTTTTTATTCACAAGATTTAACCAAAGATTTCTCGCACCAGACTTGGGCAAATCAAGGTTTTGATGCATTATTGATTGACCCGCCACGTGCTGGCGCAGAAGAAGTCATGCATTATCTTCCTCAGTTTGGCGCAAAAAGAATCGTTTATGTGTCATGTAATCCTGCGACACTCGCAAGAGATGCAGGGCTCTTGGTACAACAGGGTTATCGCCTCACTCAAGCCGGAGTGATGGATATGTTCACGCATACTGGGCATGTTGAATCGATTGCATTGTTCGAAAAAGAAAATTAAATGAACGATTGAAGAAATGATGTATTTACAAGTAGGAGAAGGGTATGGTCACAGTACGTGAGCAACTCCCTGGACGACTCAATGAGTTGTCACAGGAGACGACTGTAGAACATGCCGAACAAGCACACCACGATCTGACTGAGTGGTTGGATCGGGTTCGTGGCATATTAGATGGGGCACCTTTACAGCAGCTCGAAGAAGTCGCCCACTTAACATTAGAAAGAGAGCTGCAAAGTACGGTTCAGCATCGTTCCAATACCTTTTATACCGGTATTGAGATGGCAGATATTTTGGCACATCTGCATGTCGATGAAGATACCCTGTCTGCGGCCATGCTCTATCGTTCGGTGCGTGAAGGCGTCATGCCACTGACTGAAGTGTTAGAAAAATTTGGTGAGCAAGTGTATAGCCTGGTCAAGGGCACGCTGGCCATGGGTAAACTGTCTGAACTGATCGAAAAAAATAAACGTCTGGAAGACCATTTCGATAATAATCAGCGTGAACATCTGTCCGGCATTTATAAAATGCTGATTTCAGTGACTGAAGATGTGCGTGTGGTTCTGGTGAAGTTGGCAGAGCGTACCTATGCCTTGCGTGAGCTGACCAATTCCTCGCGTGAACGTCAGGAGCGGGTTGCCCGAGAAATTCTGACGATCTACTCACCACTGGCGCACCGTTTAGGCATCGCCCAGTTAAAGTGGGAACTGGAAGACTTGGCCTTCCGTTATCTTGCGCCAGAACGTTATAAAGAAATTGCTTCTTTACTGAATGAAAAACGTTTAGAGCGAGAGCAATATATTCAATTCGTGATTGATAAATTACGCAATGAATTGTCTGAATATGGCATCGAAGCTGAAATTAACGGACGCGTAAAACACATTTATTCGATTTATCGAAAAATGAAAAGCAAGAGCCTGAGTTTTGACCAGCTCTATGATATTCGTGCCTTAAGGGTATTGGTCAAGAGCGTACCGGAGTGTTACCACAGTTTAGGGATTGTACATCAGATCTGGCGACATATTCCGCATCAGTTTGATGACTATATTACCAATCCAAAAGCCAATGGCTATCGTTCCCTGCATACGGCTGTAATTGCCGAGAACAAATCACTTGAAGTGCAGATTCGTACTTACAGCATGCATGAAGAAGCAGAGCTGGGGGTGTGTTCGCACTTTAATTATAAAGAAGGCTCGAAAACCACCGATCATTCTTTTAATCATCGTTTGCATTCTTTACGCGCAGTTCTCGAGCATTATCAGGAACGCAATGAGTCCAGTGCACATAAAGAAGCAGAAGATGAAATCGAAAACTTCGAACATATTCAAGACTTCGAAGGCTTCGAAAAAATTTATGTGTTTAGTCGTGATGGTGATATCAAAGAGTTGCCGCGTGATTCAACTGTGCTCGACTTTGCTTATCATGTGCATACCGAAGTTGGTAACAAATGCTATGCCGCGCGTGTCAATCAGCGCTATGTGCCACTGACCTATACCCTGAAAACCGGGGAACAGGTCGAGATTCTGACCAAAAAAGACCGTGAGCCGAATCGGGACTGGCTGGTTAACTCTCTGGGTTATATCAAGACTGCACGTGCGCGCGACAAGTTGCGCCACTGGTTCCGTCAACAGGACCGCAGTAAAAACCTGGAAGTCGGCCGTGAAGTGCTGAATAAAGAATTGTCACGTCTGGCGATTCATCCAAAATCGATCGATTTGAGTGATTATTGCAATCATTTTAATGTCAAAACCGGTGATGACATTCTGGTGAATCTGGTCAATGGTGATATCAGCCTGCATGCCTTGATTAATCAGGTGAATCGTCATATGCATCTGGATCAGGATGAACCTGAGCTGGTGCTGAAGCCAGCGCTGAATCCGCGTGCCAGTCATACGCTGTCAGCGCACGGTATTCTGATTGACGGGCTGGATAACGTAGAGCTGCATGTCGCGCAATGTTGCCAACCGGTGCATGGTGAGTCGATCGCTGGCTATATCACCCTGAATCGTGGGGTAAGCATTCATAAGGTGGCTTGTCCGGACTATGTGCGCATGATCACCCAAGAGCCTGAACGTGCGGTAGAAGCCGACTGGGAAATGCAGCCAACACGTGGCCAGAGCGTACAGATTGTGGTGGAAGCCTATGATCGACGTGGTCTGCTCAAAGATCTGACGCAAGTGATTTTTTCCGACCAGATCAATATCCGTCAGGTCAATACTATTTCGGAAGCGGACGGTATTGCCAATATGAAGCTATTGATTGAAGTTAAAGGTCTGGCGCAACTTTCCAAACTGCTGGCGCGTCTTGAACAGCAGCCGGGCATTATCAGCGCCCGCCGTCTGGTACAGGGCACTTAATTCTTTATTTCTAAGCTGAAGAAAGCCTGCAATTCAATTGTGGGCTTTTTTATTGTAAGGTATTTGAACAAAATGGATAAAAACAGATCAACAGACCGATATGAGTGCGCCAGAAATATTTGAACGAAGACGACATCATCTGACAAAAGTGATTGATCAGCTGATTGACACCCAGCAATTTAAAACCGGCAAAGAGATCTGCGAGCATTTTGGCTTGTCTGCTGCTTATATCGCGCAGTTACTGAATAGCAAACGCCAGATCGGAGAGAAGGTGGCAAGGGAACTGGAACAGCAACTTGGCTTAGCTCATTTAATTCTGGATCAGACGGTCGAACCGAAGATTGAACTTGCTACAGCTATAGAACAGGTCGCTTTATTTCAGATGCAGGTGGTACAGCAGCAGGCCTTTAAACTCAATCCCATAGATTCTATGGTTTCGTTCAATCAAGATATTTTTCATCTGCAAGCACAGCATTATGCGATTCAGGTGGCAGAGCACTATTATTTTCCCATTCTGAAACCGGACTGGTGGCTGGTTTGTGATAAAGAGTTGCCAGTTTTTGGGATGTGCTGTGTGTATCTGGTCAACGGCTTGCAGCTCATTTTAGAAGAGTTGGGCGAAGCTCAGGATGTTTATGAATTTCGAAGTCTGGATGAAAATCGGAAAGTCATTTTCCAAAAAACAGATATTGAAAAAATCCATCCAGTGATTGCGATTCTGCCGGCTACTTCAACATTCAAACAGCAGAAATAATTCAGCCCATCCTAGGACGGGCTGAACGATGAAAATGAAATATCAGATTAGGGAATCTGGTTTTCGTCTTCAAATTCTGGCTTGACTTGTACGATAAAGTCCTGACGGTTTAAACCACGCCAAAGTGCAAATCCAGTCCCGATATAGATTGAAGAGTAGGTACCGACAAAAACGCCGACAAACATCGCAATCGAGAACCATTTCAGGCCATCACCACCCATGAGCATCATTGCAACAACAACCAGCAATAGCGTCATAGAGGTATGAATGGTACGGCGTAAGGTTTCGGTCAGGGCAATGTTAATCACTTCAAGCGGTTCTGCACCCCGAATCTTACGGAAGTTCTCACGGATACGGTCAGAGACCACGATATTATCGTTCAGTGAGAAACCAATGATCGCAAGGAGTGCCGCAAGTACCGTCAGGTCAAATGGCCACTGCGTCATGGCAAAAATCCCGAGGGTCACCACGATGTCATGGAACAGCGACAGTACTGCACCGATCGCCAGTTTGAGCTCAAAGCGGATGGTGACATAGACCAGCATCAGCAAGAGTGCCAGTGCCACCGCGCCACCAGAGCGGACATACAGCTCATTACCCACCTGTCCGCCGACTACATCAAGCTTCGGTACCTCTGCCGCATTATTTGGCAGCTGAACCGCTGCTGTGACCGCTTTAGTCAGGTCTTCAGCTTCAATGTCTTCCTGAACGGGCATACGTACCATCAGGTCGCGTTCTGAACCTAAAGTCTGCACCACGGCATCGTTGAAGCCAGCCTGGCTCAGTGCCTTGGAAACATCCTCCGGTTTGACCGGATTGGTATAGTTCAGCTCGGCTGCCACACCACCGGTAAAGTCCAGACCCAGGTTCAGACCTTTAGTGGCAATAAAGAACAGACTCGCAACCGTTAAGAAGATAGACAACAATGCCGCAGGCAAAGCAATCTTCATAAACGGAATGACGCGTTCGTCTTCAGGGCGACCATACTGTTTCTGATTCAGTTGAGTATTTTCAGTCATCATCGATCTCCTTAAATGCTCAACTTTTTCAAGTTACGTTTTTTGCCATAAATGATCTGTACCACGGCACGGGTTACTGTAATGGCAGTAAACATCGAGCAGACGATACCAATCATCAGGGTCACGGCAAAGCCTTTGATCGGACCTGTACCAATCGCGAACAGAATGAATGCAACCAGGAAGGTGGTGAGGTTCGAGTCAAAAATGGTGTTATAGGCTCGATCATAACCCGCCACGATCGCCTGTTTCGGCGAGGCACCCCATTTCATCTCTTCCCGTATTCGTTCACAGATCAGTACGTTGGCATCGACCGCCATACCGATGGTAATCACGATACCGGCAATACCAGGAAGGGTTAAAGAAGCCCCAATCCATGACATGACGGTAAGAAGCATGGCCAGGTTAAAGACCAGAGCAAAGTTGGCAATCACACCAAACAGACGGAAGAAGACCACCATCCAGATCGCAACTAAGAGGAAACCGATCTGAGTTGAAAGGACACCTTTATCGATGTTTTCCTGACCCAGACTTGGACCAATCACACGTTCTTCGACAAAGTACATTGGTGCAGCCAAAGCACCTGCACGTAGCATCAAGGCAAGTTCAGCAGCTTCCTGCGGAGAATCCAGACCAGTAATACGGAACTGAGAGCCGAGTACCGCCTGAATAGTTGCAGCATTAATCACGACAGATTCAGTATATGGGGTACGAACTTCAGTTTGAGTACCGGTCGCAGGGTCTTCCACATAGCTAATGCGCTGTTTGTTCTCGATGAACAGTACCGCCATACGTTTGCCAACCGCATTACGGGTCGCATCCGACATCAGTTTGCCGCCTGCGCTGTCTAGCGTAATGTTGACTTCAGCACCGCCGGTGTCCTGACTAAAGCCAGAAGATGCATTCTGAACACGTTCACCAGTCAAGATCCGGTTGCGGTTCAAAAGCAGCTGACGACCACTGTCCAGGGATTCATAAGCGAATACTTCTGTACCTGGTGGCAATGTGCCAGTCGCCTGACCGGTATATGGATCAATATATTGATCATTCAGGTCAGAAACCAGACGAAACTCAAGGTTTGCGGTACGACCCAAGACACGTTTTGCTTCTGCAGTATCCTGTACACCCGGCAATTCAACCACAATACGGTTGCTGCCCTGGGTTTGCACCAGTGCTTCTGCCACACCTAACTCGTTAATACGGTTACGTAAGGTGGTCAAGTTCTGGTTGACTGCATAAGACTCGATTTCTTGCTTACGTACATCAGTATAAGTCAAACGTAAAGTCGAACCGGTATCAGTCGCAACAGCCTGCTGGGTAAACTCATTGCCATTACGGCGCAAGAAGTCCATCGCTGCAGCACGATCATCATTGCTGGCAAACTGCACCACAATGGTGTTGCTGCTTAAGTTCAGGCTATTAAATTTCAGGTTGTTATCACGCAACTGACGACGTAGGTCTGTCGCAGAGGTTTCCATGCGCTGCGCAATCGCTTTGTCCATGTCCACTTCGAGTAAGAAGTGAACACCGCCACGTAAATCCAGACCCAGCTTCATTGGCTTGGCACCAATTTTTTGCAGCCATTCTGGCGTGGTCGGGGCAAGGTTCAGTGCAACCACGTAATCATCACCTAATCCGCGACGTAAAGCTTCTTTGGCTTTAAGTTGCAATTCACTTGAATCTACACGTAATAAGGCAGCATTGTTGCTAAAGCTATTGTCATGGGTGGCAATATTTTCAGTTGTTAAAATTTGCTCTGCTTTTTGTACGATGCTTGCATCAATTTGAGTACCGGCTTTGGCACCCGAAATCTGTACAGCAGGTTCATCTGGATACAAACTTGGCAGGGCATATAAGGTACTGATGACTAGTACAACTAGAATCAGTACATATTTCCATGCTGGGTAACGCATTTATTTTCTTCTTAAAATGAAAAAGTCGTGCAAGGGCACGACTATTTTTGATTAAAGGTTATTTAAAGTGCCTTCAGGAAGGACTGAAATCACACTCGCACGCTGAACTTTAACTTCTACGCCACGGTTCAATTCAACCACTGCGAAGTCACCTTCAATCTTGGTGATTTTGCCCATTAATCCGCCTGCAAAAACGACTTCACTGCCAACACCAAGGCTTTCAACCAAAGCACGATGTTCTTTGGCACGTTTAGATTGAGGGCGCCAGATCAAAAAATAGAAGATTGCAATAAAAACCGCAATCATCAAAAGGTTCGCCATCATGCTGGGTTGTTGTGCAGCTTCACCTGCAGCGTGAGCAGTCGAAATAAAAAGGCTCATTACATTTTCCTAAAATAAAAAAACTGGTGATCAACTTGATAATAAATTGACATATTCTTGCAATTTACATTGTCTTTTTCCTCAGCGCAAATGCTGATGGATTAATCTTGCGGGCAAGGGGGTACTTCCAGGCCACGACGGGCATAAAAGTCCTGCACAAACGCATCAAATGTACCGTTGTCCAAGGCATCACGCATGGATTCAGTCAAGCGCAGGTAATAACGCAAGTTATGAATGGTACCGAGCATCGAACCAAGCATTTCCCCACATTTTTCGAGGTGGAATAAATAAGCACGAGTGAAGTTGGTACAGGTGTAGCAATCGCAATGTGGATCAAGCGGGCTTTGATCGTGACGATATTTTGCATTACGGATCCGTACCAGACCATCTGTGACAAAATAATGACCATTACGTGCATTTCGGGTTGGCATCACGCAGTCAAACATATCGACACCACGGCGCACCGCTTCCACAATATCTTCAGGCTTGCCGACCCCCATCAAATAGCGCGGTTTATCTGCCGGCATTTGTTCTGGAAGATAATCCAGTACCTTGATCATTTCTTCTTTAGGCTCGCCAACGGACAGACCGCCAATCGCGTAACCATCAAAGTCAATATCAAGCAGGCCTTTTAACGATTCTTCACGTAAGTCTTCATACATGCCACCCTGAATAATCCCAAACAGTGCATTACGGTTTTTCAGAACCTCGTGATGTTGGGTTTTACAGCGCTTCGCCCAGCGCAAAGACAGTTGCAAGGATTTTTGCGCTTCTTCATGCGTCGCAGGGTACGGCGTACATTCATCAAAAATCATCACAATGTCAGAGTTCAGCGTGTGCTGAATGTCCATTGAAATTTCAGGCGATAAAAATACTTTTGAACCATCGATGGGTGAGCGGAAGGTGACCCCTTCTTCTTTAATTTTACGCATTGCGCCCAGACTGAACACCTGGAAGCCACCGGAATCGGTCAAAATGGGATTATTCCACTTCATAAATTCGTGCAGGCCACCATGTTCACGAATCACATCGAGTCCTGGACGTAAATACAAATGGAAGGTATTGCCCAAAATGACTTGAGACTTGATCTCTTTAATATCACGCGGCAACAGGCCTTTGACCGTACCGTAAGTGCCGACAGGCATAAACATCGGGGTTTCAACCACACCATGTTCAAGCGTTAAACGACCACGACGGGCGCGACCCGACTGACCTAATTTTTCAAACTTCATAGGAGTTCCACATCCAGGCGAAAAAACAGTTCGCTGCTAGTTCATAGCTAAAGGGCGCTATTTTCCTTGATTCTTACGCTAAACGCCAGCATTGTAGAGCATTCGCTCTGTAATTTTATTTATCGTTGAATAAATGCAAGATCTGGTGAAATAGTCGAATTTGCAGAAAACTGTTGCAAGCGCTGCTGGATATCTTCCCGGCTAAGAGCACAGCTGCCATCCGGTTCAGAGGCCATGGCGGCAATATGCTGGATCAGTTTCTGGATATAGATATTGCTGTCGATAAAGTAGGATTCCAAGGTCAGCAAATAGGCATCGTGCGCCACTTGCAGATAATCATAAGGCTCCATCACCAGCATTTGCTCCAGATCAATCAGAATGTCTTTGTCATTTTGCGAGAGTTTTAATCGCTTACTGATTTCAGAAAAAGGCTGGGCATGTCGGGAGGCTAGAAAGTTTTGCAATAAGGCGCTTTCTGGGTTGAGTTCCAGTGCAGATCGGCGTTCAAATTCGGCCTGGTTTGGCAGGCTCAGGAAAAAAAGTATATTGCCCAGATCCAGACCATAGGCTTCGGAGAGGCGATATTTGGCCTGTTTGAACGTTTGCAGTAATAAGTCCAGATGTGTTGTGTGGAGCTGTTGCTGTCCCAATAGCGGATGACCAAAACTATGCTGGGTTTTAAAATAATCGGCCAGCAAAGTTTTGAACGGGATCAGTCCGGAGTCGGGCGCAGCTTGTGCCCGATAACGCCATTTTGGGACATTCCAGCGATCTTGTTCAGCCAGATATTGCCGCTGATCCTCCGGATCTTTAAAAATACTGCACTCAGTCGAAATAGCCAGATCATCCAGCAGTAAAAATTCGTCAAAGACCAGACTACAGGCATAGATTCCATCGTCCTGATAATGGTCATAAAGCGGATAAAATTCTTCCACCAGCGTCTGCTCTAAGCGCTCTACATAATTCAGCATAATTTTTATTCTTTATTTTATTGGTTTTATAAAGGTGTAGCTTCATCCTGGGGCATTTTATTATAAGTTGAGTACGCCAGGATGAGAAAGTCGATCAGATGAGATAGTTGCTCAGTGAAAATTTGGACGATAGTCAAAACTCTGGGTTGCGCTCTGATCGCGAAAAGGGCGAACTGCTTTTTTTCCTAACAGCATATTATTAATCACATTGTGTGGGAAAATCTGGATCTGGTTATTAAACAGTTCCACATTGCGATTATAAATGGTAATTGCCGCACCGACATTTTCATTCTGTTCTTCAATTTCAGCCATCATTTTCAGATAAATGTCATTGGCTTTTAGCTCGGGATAGTTTTCAACCACTACATTGAGGCTATGCATGAGTTGTTTGTTCAGGCTTTCAATGCGCTGTAACTGAGAAATGTCGGCATCGTTGATATTTAAATTCATGATGTTCTGACGCAGTTCGGTGACTTTTTCCAGTGTGCCTTTTTCAAAAGAAGAATATTGCTCGACCAGCGGCTGCAGCCCATCCAGAATTTTCAGTTTCTGCCGTTCATAACTGGCAACATCCGACCAGGCGCGAATCGTCGCGTTGTGATGACGGACAATACTGTTGCGGATCATAATGATCAGCACAATCAGCGCAATAATGATCAAACATAAAACCAAAAATCCCATGCGAGATCTCCCCAATTCATATTTATATTCTGAAAATATTGATTTAAAAAAAAGCAGTTATTTTAAAAACTGCACAAGATCATGTTGTAACTGTTCGAGTTGTCTTAATTTAAACGTTCTGAGATGGCCGCGCAATGTCGAAATATCATTGATATGACGATGCTTGCTCGACACCTGAAATAGGTCATGAGGCCCCAGATAGCAGAGCATCCGATTTTCTGGATGAAACAGTAAATCCCCCTGACGCTGTGCAAAAAAATCGGCCAGACGCAGTACAAAACCCGGACTGAGTAATTTGGCGGTTTGCATCGGATCACTGCCATAAAAGTTTAAGCGTTGATTGGTACGAATATCGCTACTATGCCAAGGATGGCTATAAGGATAATAAAATTTACGTCGAGAAGTCGTGACCGCCAGCCCCTGAATCTGGATATCAAATACAAATACGCCCCACAGGTCTTTGTGAACCTGCATTAATTTAACCGGCTGCCCTTGCTTGTTGCGAACCTGTACTTCATCAATATAGTGATATTGAAACAGCAGCACCTGATGTTGCTGGCCGTTTTCATCTTCCCATATCGTACTGGCATAACGTGTAATCTCATTACTCAAAGAACCTTGATTGAATAAGGGGAATAAACGTTTTAAATGTCCAATAAAATGCAGGGGATTTAAAGGAATTGAAATATGCTGTGGCTGTTGCTGAAAGGCAAGCTGATATTTTTTGGCCAGTGCTGCATCTTCCAGAAAGCCAATAACTTCATCTAATGGTTGTTGTTGCTCATAGCAAAGATAGGCCCAGAACAGCAGCAGGCTGCCCAGAAAAACGCCACTTTGAATCCAGATATTTTCCGGTGCAATAAAAATGCTGACGATGAGCAACAAACCAATACCAGCCAGCGCCAATGGCAGATTATTTTCAAATTTTAGCGTTATCGGGCCATTCCAGGGATGCAATCCGTCCAGCAGGTCTTGATGACTCTTGGCTTGACGGCCCAAATCCCACAGCCGGGCAATATTCTGAAACACCACTGCATTTTTCTTGCGGCGAATATGAATGGACTGTTGTACAGACTCGATCGGCATGGGCAGCTATTCTCGCTATTGTGCCTGATCAATCAGCATGGCATCGCCATAACTGAAGAAGCGATAGTGGCTGTCTACTGCATGCTTGTAAGCATTCAGAATGTTGTCACGATTAGATAGGGCAGAAACCAGCATTAACAGGGTAGATTCCGGTAAATGGAAATTGGTAATCAGACGATCGACCACTTTGAACTGATAACCCGGATAAATGAAAATCTGGGTATCACCGGTCCAGCCTTTCAGCTCACTGCCATTGGCCTGCGCCGCACTTTCTGTGGCACGGGTAGCCGTTGTACCAACGGCAATGACTTTATTGCCACGCGCTTTAGTTGTTTTGATGAGTTCCATCGACTCATCGGACACCTGGCACCATTCGCTGTGCATGATGTGATTTTCAATATCGGTAGTGCGGACTGGTAAGAATGTACCTGCGCCCACATGTAGTGTGACAAAGGTGGTCTGAATTCCTTTGGCTGCTAACTTTTTCAATAAGTCTTCATCGAAATGCAGAGAAGCCGTAGGTGCTGCGACACTGGCCAGCTTGGTTGGATCATTAAACACAGTTTGATAACGTTCGGTATCAATTTCTTCTGCTTCACGGTTGAAATAGGGCGGAATAGGGAGGGCGCCATATTTGTCTAAGACATCTAAAATCGGCTGTGAAAATTCCACAATAAACAGGTTTTCATGACGACCTTGCACGGTCACTTTTACTGCATCTGGGCCAATAAACAGTTCTGCACCGGCTTTCGGTGAGTTGCTGGCCTTGATATGACAATGTGCAATGAACTGATCCATCATGCGTTCAACCAGTACTTCTATGGCACCGCCTGAGGCACGTTTGCCTTTTAGACGTGCTTTCATGACTTTGGTGTCGTTCAATACCAGTAAGTCGCCGTCTTCAAGCAAGTCCAGAATGTCGGTAAATTGATGGTCGTGATATTGACCGTGTGCGTCGAGGTGCAGCAGGCGAGAGGCACTGCGTGTTTCCAGAGGATAGCGAGCAATCAGCTCATCGGGGAGATCAAAATTAAAATCAGAAAGTTGCATGATGATTTACGCTAAAAAAACTGCGGCTAGTATAAACTTTTTTCTTTTTTATGGCGGGAATTGCTCGATTTTAAAACGAAAAAATGCCATTTGTTTTAAAAATAAACAAATGTAAATATTCTGCGTTGACAGTGCCGAGAAATCGCGTATTATACCTTTCATCCACTCCCGAGGTGGTGAAATTGGTAGACGCGGCGGACTCAAAATCCGCTGTCAGAGATGACGTGTCGGTTCGAGTCCGACCCTCGGGACCAAGATTCTAGAAAACCCCAAGCACATTCAGTCTTGGGGTTTTTTATTGTCTGTATATTTAAAAGTATTTATTTTCATCATTTCTTAAAATGGTTTTTGACTGAATTTGAGTGGTTTTGTCAGTAAGATGATGATTTATATCTATAGCGAAAAATAGATTAATTGAATAACTTTGATACATCAATCAGACATAAAAAACCGGCGCCTAGACGCCGGTTTTTTTATTTTACATTACTGATCAAGTCAGTTTTGCAAAAGCTTAGATCGTAGCAAGTGCTGCATTCAAAGTAGCACTTGGACGCATCACTGCATTTACTTTCTCTTGATCAACAGCGTAGTAACCACCGATGTCTACTGATTTACCTTGAACTTCAGCAAGCTCAGTAACGATTTTCTCTTCATTTTCAGCTAAAGTTTTTGCAAGTGGTGCAAATTTCGCTTTCAATTCAGCATTTTCGTCTTGAGCAGCAAGTTCTTCAGCCCAGAACTTCGCCAGGTAGAAATGGCTACCACGGTTGTCGAGTTCGCCAGTACGACGAGAAGGTGACTTGTCGTTATCTAGCAATTTGCCAGTTGCACGGTCTAAAGTTTTAGCAAGTAACTTGATGTTGTCATTGCCTTCTTTAATACCCATTTCTTCTAGAGAAACTGCAAGCGCCATGAATTCACCGAGTGAATCCCAGCGTAAGTGGTTTTCTTCAACTAACTGCTGTACGTGTTTAGGCGCAGAACCGCCTGCACCTGTTTCGTACATGCCGCCACCCGCCATTAACGGCACGATTGACAACATTTTCGCAGATGTACCCAATTCCATGATCGGGAACAAGTCAGTCAGGTAGTCACGCAGGATGTTACCTGTTACAGAAATGGTATCTAGACCGCGCGCAACACGTTCAAGCGTATAACGCATTGCACGTACTTGTGACATGATCTGGATATCAAGACCGGCAGTGTCGTGATCTTTCAGGTATTTTTCAACTTTCTTGATCAGTTCATTTTCGTGTGGACGGTACGGGTCAAGCCAGAAGATTGCCGGCATGCCGGAGTTACGCGCGCGAGTTACCGCAAGTTTCACCCAGTCGCGGATCGGTGCGTCTTTCACCTGACACATACGCCAGATATCGCCTTCTTCCACGTTTTGTGACATCAACACTTCGCCAGTTTCAAGATCAACGATGTTAGCAATACCCGCTTCAGAGATCTCGAAAGTTTTGTCGTGTGAACCGTATTCTTCCGCTTTTTGTGCCATCAAACCAACGTTCGGTACTGTACCCATTGTACGTGGATCAAAATTGCCATTCCACTTACAGAAGTTGATCATTTCCTGGTAAATACGTGCGAATGTTGATTCAGGCATGACGGCTTTACAGTCATAAGGTTTGCCATCAGCGCCCCACATTTTACCGCCACCACGGATCATTGCAGGCATAGAAGCATCTACAATCACGTCATTTGGTGAATGGAAGTTCGTGATGCCTTTGGCAGAATCAACCATCGCAAGTGCTGGACGATGTTCTTGGCAAGCATGTAGATCTGCAATGATTTCTTCACGTACAGAGGTTGGTAGAGTTTCGATCTTTTCATAAAGACCAGCCATACCGTTGTTTACGTTCACGCCAAGCTCATCAAATAACTTGCCGTGTTTTTCAAATGCGTCTTTGTAGTAAATTCTCACACAGTGACCGAATACGATCGGGTGTGAAACTTTCATCATGGTTGCTTTCACGTGAAGTGAGAACAAGATGCCGGCTTCTTTACAATCATCTAATTCTTTTTCATAGAAATCGCAAAGCGCTTTTTTGCTCATGAACATTGAATCGATGATTTCGCCATCTTGAAGCGCAACTTTTGGCTTAAGAACGATGGTTTTACCAGACTTGGTGATCAATTCCATTTTCACATTACGTGCACGGTCTAAAGTCATCGACTTTTCGCCATGGTAGAAGTCGCCTTCGTCCATGTGTGAAACGTGAGTTTGAGACCACTGTTTCCACTCGCTCATAGAGTGTGGGTGTTTTTTCACATAGTTTTTAACGGCAGCAGGTGCACGACGGTCTGAGTTACCTTCACGTAGTACCGGGTTTACTGCTGAACCAAGACATTTGCTATAACGTGCCTTGATTGCTTTTTCTTCTTCAGTGGCCGGGTTTTCAGGATAGTCAGGAAGGGCATAGCCTTTAGACTGGAGTTCCTTGATACACGCTGTTAGCTGGCCAACAGAAGCACTGATATTTGGGAGTTTGATAATGTTCGTGTCTGGATCTTGTGTAAGACGACCTAGCTCAGCTAGAGTGTCAGGCACCTTTTGCTCTTCGCTTAGGTAATCTGTAAATTCAGAGAGCACGCGCACAGCTACAGAGATGTCACTTTTGACGATCTCAACGCCAGCTGGCTTAGTAAAGGTCTCAATGATCGGCAGCAGAGAATAAGTCGCCAGTAATGGCGCCTCGTCGGTCAGTGTGTAAATGATAGTTGACTTTCCACCAGCCATATATAGCCCCTTGCGTTGGATTGAGTTTCTGAGGGCCGAACTTTTGGTCCAGCCTCATTGAACCGATTTGCTTAAATAAAAACATTGAGAGTATCGTCTTTCAGCGCATTTCAGTCAACGAAATATGCTTTTAGATTGAAATTTGGGCGAAAATTTGTACAGATTTGTATGGTTTAGCTGTGTTTGTATTTTGTACAAAAAAATAATTTTCTGCGATTAGAAATCATTATGGTGCTGGAAAGAAATTTTATGCTACCAGATTGTATTCACTGAAGATGAGTTTTTGAGCATTGGGTCGGATCGTGATGATCCCGAAATACAAATGAATGTTGAGTGATCAGATGCTATTTCGGGGCAGTTTCTTCGGGTCAATTGAGGCAATTTGCCTTGACGAATCGCCACCTCAATATCATGGAATTACTTTGCGATATACTTCTAAGCATTGATCAAATCATTCTTAAAATTGCAGCGAAATAAGGAAATCGGATGCCCAGTTTATTTATTGTGATGCTTGGTGGCCGTCATGCCCGTGCCAATACAGAAGTTCATGATGTGGTACTGGCAGTAGGCGAAACTCTGGAAGAAACCTATCCTCAACTGAAAAATGCCTGGTTTGCCGAGCAAAAAGGGCTGCATATTGATGCTTGGGCGCAAATTAATGGACTGGAGTTCGAGGGCAAAAATTATCACGTTCAATTTAGCGATGCTGCCCCGAATCAGGCTGCCGAAAAGCTTTGGCTGATTAATTTAGGGGGTTATGATGCACGTGAATTTGGTGAGCTGCACCGTTATGTGCTGGTGGTGGCACAGAATGCCATGGTGGCAAAACAGCGCGGTAAAGCTTATTTCGCCAAGCACTGGCAAAAACAGCATACTGACCGGGTGCTGGATGTCGATGATTGCATTGCGATTGATCAGGTGTATGGCCGATATGTACAGCTGGTCGAGGGACATTTTAGTGCGAATCGCTGGGAAAATACCTATCTCACGATTTAAAACTGAAGCATAGGGCTATAGCGTGGCTGAGTGTCAGGATTCGACGAGTGACTTAAAAAAAATCTTTATCAAAGTTCAATAATCTGCATAATACCGGAAAGGAAAAACAGCTTTTGACTGAGATGGAACATCTTAAATGGATTTAATTCAGGCAAATGGACAACCGCACTATGGACGTTTCAAGGAACTTCCAAAAAGTATTGACTATCAGGCATATCAATACAAGAACCCTTATGGTCAGGTGCTGTCAGGCTGGCGTAAGCATCTAAAATATAAGAAATTCAAATTTTGTAGTATTCAGCACGAACATTATACCATTGGGCTGGCGATTGCCGATATTGCATGGGCAGGGCACAGTTTTGTCTATGTCTACAACCATATGACCAATGACGTTCTGGAATGGAATGCGATTAATTTCCTGTCTCGCCATACTGTGCTGGATGAACAGCCATTATTCAATCACAGTTATTTTCATAAATCGCCTTTTCAGGTCGATATTCAGCATGCCAACGGTGTGCGCTATATCAATGTCAGTAAATACGGCGAAATTCAGCTCAGTGCACGAATCTTTTGTGCAGGAACCGATCCTTTAAGTATGTGTAGCCCAACTGGTATTAATGGTTGGACTTATACGCAAAAGCTCACGACCTTAGGTTGTGAAGGCTATTTTCTAAATAAACAAAAACAAAAGATTCAATTTAACGAACGAACTTTTGCCTTGCTGGATGACACCTGTGGTTTTCTACGTCCAGAAACTGCCTGGTTTTGGTTGTCGTGTAACTTTTGGGATGCGACCAATCAGCGGATTGGAATTAATTTAGCATCCGGTGTTAACGAAAGCTTTGGTAATGAAAACTGTTTGTGGATCAACGGAAAAATTTATCCATTGGCTGATGTGCTCTTTCAGCAGGCATCCGAAACTCAATGGACGATTCAATCGCTAGATGAAAAGCTAAATCTGACTGTAAGCACAGGCTGGCGACGTTATGAAAATCTGAATTTGCGTCTGGTCGGCAGCCAGTTTAGCCAGTGGCAGGCCAAAGTCTGTGGCACCATTCAGCAGGATGATCAGGAAATTATTTTACTGAATGAATATGCCTTGCTTGAGCAGCATTATGCCAAATGGTAAATCATCTTAAATCAAAAAGCCTTCAAGTTAATGAAGGTTTTTTGATTTAAGCGATGCTCACGTTTAGTCTTTCGCGGCCTGCCAGAAGGCTTCACCGGTTTGAATCGGATCGCCGGTTTCATTTAGGGTGTTGATCCAGACATCGTATTGGGCAATCACTGGGTGCTGACTCGGATGAAAGTCTTTTTTAAACCAGTCTCGATACTGTTTGCCCATTCGGGTCAATGTGCCTTTTGGGCCAAAAAACCAGGGTAAGCTCTTGAGATTCATCTGCAAGCGTTGCAAGAGACTAAAGCCATCATGTTTCAGCATGACATTGGCACGGTAGACGGTAAAACTAAACATTAAAATGGTCGTGCTGACTAAGGTGGCTCGACGGGTAAATTCTGGGGTTTTAGCCACATTTTTCATCACATCAAAAGCTACATCACGGTGTTCCATTTCCTCAATGGCATGCCAGGCCAATAATGCCCGTACAAAAGGATGGGCATCTTTCAGGGTCTGTTTTTGTCCATAAAAAGTTTCTGCCATAAGCGCCGTTAAATGCTCTGCCGCAGCGGTAATGGCAATATTAAACTGGGGTGAGCGGTGCTTCAGATCATAATTGAAAATTTTATTTAAACGTTCAATAAATTGGTCTACAGGCATGCCTTGCTCGCGCATCAACTGATTCATTTTGTCATGCGCGATGCCGTGCTGGGCTTCCTGGCGGATAAAATCCGCGACACGTTGTTGCAGCTCTGGGTCCTGGATCTGATCGCGGAACAGGCGGACACTCTGAATAAAATAGCGCTCGCCGTCTGGAAAGGTCAGGCTCAGGGCATCGAACATGCGTGTCATAAAGGGATCGCCGCCGAACCAGTAACGTGGAATTTCATCCAGTTTAAAATCAAGTTGGGTGCGAACCACAGGCTGTAGGGCGGATTTTAATATGGCGTTCATCTTGTAGATTCTTTTTTGTGACGATGCTGACAGTATGTCGGCGAATCTCGCCATTGTTTTGACAGAGCTTGCCAATTTTTATACATTTTATGCCAAATGAAAATAAAACTGGTCAGATTAGAGCTGCCAGCGAGAATCGCACATGCAAGACATAAAAATATCCAATGGTTATCTTCAGCTCTGGGCGACTTATTTGCGTGATGTGGGGATTGAACCCTTAACTGCCGACTTTCTGCAAGATGTGCATGACTCGCTTGTGACCCTCATCGATCAGCCTTTTGATACACAAGTACCTTTGGAATTGTTGAATCATATTATTTTAACTACTCGGCAACATCTGAACTGTCCGCAGCTGATTTTTGAAATCGTGCAGGTCATTCGTCCTGAGCATTTTGGTGTACTGGGTTATATGGTTTCACGTAGCAGTAGTGTCGCGGAAATGATCGGCTATAGCATGCGCTTTCAGCGGCTGGTGATTGATGGCAGTGAATTCGTGCCTTTACAGTTGAAGCAGCATGAACACAGTATGGAACTCTATTGGGGCTATTTAGATGAAAAATATAATTTGTTAAATGAGCTCACCATGGCAGCAATGGTGCAACTGGGACGGGTTATTTTGCAAGAGCAGCCACTTTTATTGCGTTGTGTACGACTGGCTCATGCAGCTGAAATGGCACAAATGCATTATCAAAAATTCTTTGCCTGTGAGGTTCAGTTTTCTCAAGATTATTATGCTCTGGAACTGGATGTACAGGGGTTAGCTCATGGGTCTGAGCATGCTGACCCCATATTATTGCAGTTGCTGACTCTTCAGGCGGAACAGGCGATTGCAGCAAAAGTACCTGTTGAAAATACCTTGCAGCAAGCACAGCAAATCATTGCCGAACAGTTGCGAACCAGGCAACAGGCGATCAAAATTGAGCAGCTTGCCCAGCAGTTGTGGATGTCGACCCGAAGCTTGCAACGCTTATTCAGCATATATCAAACTTCATTTAAAAAACTGCTGCAACAGCAGCGCATCAAACGCTGTGAGATTTTGTTACAGCAGGGGCTTAGTCTGAGCGAGATTGCTGAAGCGCTGGATTATTCCGACCAGTCGGCCTTGGCCCGCGCCTATAAAGCAGCCACCGGACAGACTTTGTTCCAGCGCAAGAAACAGTTAAAGCATGCACAGCAATAAAAAAGCGACCCAATCAGATCGCTTTTTGATGTGAGGATGATACAGAGATTAAGCGGTTGCTTTAAGGTTGGGGAATCTCAACGCAATCGCAGCAATTGCGAAGATGGCCAGAATCCAGCAATAGTACAAGCCGCCAATCAGTTCAACCGGTGAGATTTTTGCAATCGAGCAGGCGAGGAGCAACTGTGCACCATAAGGAATCAGACCTTGTACCACGCAGGAGAAAATATCCATCAGTGCTGCAGAACGCTTGGGATCCACGCCGTATTCTTTGGCGACTTCACGTGCCATATCACCCGACAGAATAATTGCCACGGTATTATTGGCCACAAAGATATTCGAAAACACCACTAGAAAACTAATCCCGATTTCACCGGCACGTTGCTGACCGACTTTAAACAGACGAGTCAGGCTATAAATACGCTCGATCAGCCAACGTAAACCGCCTTCACGTTGCATGATTGCCGACAGGCCACCGAGGAACATCGACAATAACGCCACTTCAAACATGCCGACAAAGCCGTCATAAATTGAAGTATTCAGTTTGAGCAGATCAAATTCAGCTGTGGCAAACAGGCCAAACAACCCGGAAAGTAGCACCCCAATGGTCAGTACAGCCAGAACGTGTAAACGGCTAAAGGCTAAAATAAATACGGCGATATAAGGTAAAACCAGAAGCCAGTTAAAGGCCTTGTATTCCACCGCATTGCTACTGCCAGTACTCAACACGTAAATCAGAATAGTGACGATCGATGCAGGAACCGCAATCCAGATATTGACCCTGAACTTGTCACGCAGTTGTACGCGTTGGCTGGTGGTCGCCGCAATGGTGGTGTCTGAAATCATGGACAGGTTATCACCAAACATGGCACCGCCTACGACTGCACCAATGGCATAAATCACATCGATATCGGTCACCTGGGTGAAACCAAAAGCGATCGGCGCACAGGCCGCAATGGTGCCCATGGAGGTACCCATCGCCGTGGCAATAAAGGCCGAGATCACAAATAACATCGGCAGAATAAATGTGGGTGGAATCACCGACAAGCCCATCTGCACGGTGGCATCAACACTGCCAATGGCGCTACTGACGCTGGCAAAAGCGCCGGCCAACATAAACACCATAAACATCAGAATTAAGTTCGGATGACTGGCACCTCTGAGGAATTCCTCAATGCCCTGGTTGAGTTTGCCGCGATACACTAATGCAGCCAAGATAATCGCAGGCAGGGCAGCCACAGGCGCTTTCACCTGATAGAACGCGAACTCGGTTCCGATCAGGGAATGATAGATCCCGCTACCCAAAAATAGGGTTAAAAATACAATAAGTGGCAGCAGTGCAATGGCGCGTGCCTGCACTGTCGCCTCAGAATCAGTCTGCATAGGAGATAAAAAAGTAAGAGAATAGGACTAGTATAAAGCAGGTTTTGCTATTTCAGAAAACTTTAAATGAATGCGCTAACATCTGCATTTTTATTAATTTTTATATGATAAAAATAAGTTTATCTAAATATTCAAGATTTTAGCTAATAGCAAAATTAGGCATCTTTGATCATTGTGAAAAAAATCAAAATAATCGTAAATAGACCCTTCCGAATTGTTTTGAAATCTTCGCACAGGAAATGAAGTACTCGAGGTCGGTATCGCAGACTGTTCATTGGACAAAAAATAGCGTTACAATGCGATGTCTTGTATTTCTACATAGTCAATGCCTCAAGTTTGAAACACGTTAAGGAAAATACCACCCTATGTCACGTTTAGCCACACGATTTGGACAACTTAAATCTCAACAGCGTAAAGCTTTAGTTTCTTATGTCATGGCGGGTGATCCGCATCCAGAAGTCACAGTGCCTTTGCTGCATGAGATGGTGGAAGCGGGTGTCGACGTGATTGAGCTGGGACTTCCTTTCTCAGACCCGATGGCAGATGGTCCCGTAATTGCTTTAGCGGCTGAACGTGCGCTGGCAGGCGGAACCAATACTTTGGACGCACTGCACATGGTGAAAGAATTTCGCTTGAAAGATCGCGAAACACCTGTGGTGCTGATGGGTTATCTGAATCCGGTCGAAGTGATTGGCTATGAAAAGTTTGTGGCTTATGCTTACGAATGTGGAGTAGATGGCGTGCTGCTGGTGGACTTACCGCCAGAGGAAGCACAAAGTCTGGGTGAAGTACTGGAAAAATATGACATGGATCAGATTTTCCTGCTGGCACCTACTTCAACCGATGCACGTATTCAACACGTAGCGAAACAGGCCACTGGCTTTATCTACTATGTATCCTTGAAAGGCGTGACCGGTGCAGCAACTTTAGATGTCTCTGAAGCCGCTGCCCGCATTCAAAAGATTAAAGCTGTGACTGATGTTCCTGTAGGCGTAGGTTTCGGTATCAGCGATGCTGCATCTGCGAAAGCGATGGGTGTTGCTGCCGATGCAGTTATTGTGGGAAGTGCGTTTGTAAAGCAGTTTGCAACGCTTGCACCAGAACAAGCCGTTATTGCGACGGTGAATAAAGTCAAGGAGCTTCGAGCAGCGCTCGATGAGTTATAGTATGAGTCAACCCGTGAAATCAGGCAAAATTCTGAGCCCATCGACCCCATGGACGGAACGCATTGTTCCAGGCATTCATGTACCTGATGAGCAAACGATCTACAAAGCGACATTTACCGAGCCTACGGTCGAGTGTCCTGAATGTCATGCTTTGGTGACCCGTACCGCGATGTCATTCAATGCCTATGTTTGTCCGCAGTGTGATGAGCATTTACGCATGAAAGCCCGTGATCGCCTGAACTGGTTCTTTGACCAGGTACAGACTGAACTGGGTCAGGAGTTTAAGGCTAAAGATCCGTTAAAGTTTGTCGATAGCAAAGCTTATCCAGAGCGTATGGCAGAAGCGCAAAAGAAAACCGGCGAAACCGAAGCGTTGGTCGTGATTCAAGGCCTGCTAAAAGATGTCCCAATGATTGCCTGTGCATTTGAATTCGATTTCATGGGCGGCTCTATGGGGACAGTGGTCGGTGACCGTTTTGTTCAGGCGGCAGAGCGTGCGATTGAAGCCCGTCAGCCCTTGATCTGCTTTGCTGCTTCAGGCGGTGCACGTATGCAGGAAGGCATGTTGTCCTTGATGCAAATGGCACGTACTTCGGCTGCTATCCAGCGTTTAAAAGAAGCAGGCCTGCCTTATGTGGTGGTATTGACGCATCCGGTATACGGTGGTGTCACTGCATCATTGGCGATGCTGGGTGATGTACATCTGGCTGAACCGAAGGCGATGATTGGCTTTGCCGGTAAACGAGTGATCGAACAAACTGTCCGTGAAAAACTGGAAGAACCGTTCCAGCGCGCGGAATATTTGCTTGATCATGGGGTAATCGATCAGATTGTTCACCGTCACGCATTACGTGATACAGTTTACCGTATTGTTACGAAATTGATGAACCTGCATTGAACACAGCACCGCTAGCAACAGATTCTTTAAGTACATGGCTCGATTATTGGAGCCATGTTCACGTTACGGGTATTGATTTAGGTCTGGAACGGGTTATTCCGGTGGCTGAAAAGCTCGGTGTGACACGTCCGGCGGCCAAAGTGCTGACGGTGGCTGGAACCAATGGTAAGGGTTCAACCACCACCACACTGGCTGCGATTTTGAATGCACAAGGCTTCAAGGTCGGACTGTATCAATCTCCACACGTGTACCGTTTCAATGAGCGGGTAAAACTGCGCGGCATTGAAGTTGAAGATCAGTTGTTGGTGGATGCTTTTGTTCAGGTGGATCAGGCTCGTCGCGAATGTGATTTGAGCCTGTCTTTCTTTGAAGCGACCACTTTGGCCGCTTTTGTGATTTTTAAAGATCAGTTATGTGATGTCTGGGTGCTGGAAGTCGGTCTGGGCGGTCGTCTGGATGTGGTCAATGTGGTTAATCCGGATGTAGCAGTGATTACCAATATTGGTCTGGATCATACCGATTGGCTCGGTGATAGCATCGAGAAAATTGCCTTTGAAAAAGCCGGAATTATCCGGCCGAATATTCCGGTGGTGTTTGGTGGACAGCAACAGATTCCACAAGCCATTTTAGCTAAAACTCAGCAATGCAACGCGCCCCTATATGCGGTGAATCGTGATTATTTCTATGAAGCATGTGCAGATGGGCAAAGCTGGGTCTTTGCCTCTTCGGGTACGACCTTAAAACTTTCTACAGGATCGTTGGCGCTAGATAATATTTCTACCGCTGTGGCTACCATTCTGCTGAGCGGATTAAACGTCAGTCAGGATGTGATGGCACAAGGGATTCAAACGGCAAAGTTGCCGGGACGTTTTGAAGTCTGTCAAATCCAGAATAAAACCGTGATTTTTGATGCCGGACATAACCCGCATGGGGTCGAGTTTCTGCTGAAACAGTTGCGAAACTATTTAAATTACAATCAAAACTATAAAAATATCGTTTGTGTGTTTTCAATGTTGGCAGATAAAGATATAAATTCTGTCACCAAGTTATTGAAAGACACGGTTCAATTGTGGAAAATTGCACCATTATCCGTCCCACGTGCGGCAGAGCTCACAATTTTAGCTGAGGCTCTAGGCGGTGAGGCGGTAGAACAATTTGACAATGTGAAATTAGCTTTTAAATCAGCACTGGATCAAACAGATAATAATCAGCTGATTTTGGTATGTGGATCATTTCATACCTTAGAAGCGGTATGGGAGTATTTGGAAGAATGTCAATGAATAACAAACAGCGCTGGATGGGCGGTGTTGTTTTACTCGGTGGTGGTGTTTTATTGGCAGCATTACTCCTGAAAGGTCAAGATGAAATCAAGCAGGATCGTCAGCAGAAACCGGCACAGGTTGCGGAAGTGGAAACTAAGGATGCAGTGAATCATTCGCTGGGTTCCTTGACGGTCGATGTGGAAACAGAAAAGCGTTTACTTGAACAGCAACGCCGTGATCGGGAAAAATCTGTGGCAGAGCAGGAGGCTCGTGCGGCTGAATTTTTAGCGATGCAGCAGCAGGCAGAAGCAGATGCGGCGCGTAAAGCGGCTGAAGAATATGCTGCACTTAATGCGCATCGTATGGGACAGCAAAGCTCGGATAATATTCCACCAGAACTGGTCGAAGACGAACAGGCCAAACAGAAACGCTTGGCTGAAGAAAAGGCTGCACAAGACAAAAAGCTAGCCCTGCAGAAGCTTGAGCAGCAAAAAGCCAACAGTTCAACTGAAGCGGCCAAGAAAGAAGCGGAGCGTAAAGCCGCTGAAAGCAAAGCGGCTGAAGAAAAACGTAAATTGGAGCAACAGCAAAAAGCCGAAGCAGAACGTAAGACGGCTGAGGCAAAACGTAAGGCTGAGGAAGAGCGTAAGGCAGCCGAGAAGAAAGAAGCTGAACGTAAAGCCGCCGAAGAAAAACGTAAAGCCGAAGACAAACGTAAGGCTGAAGAAGCCAAGAAAAAGGCAGCAGAAGACGCCAAAAAGAAAGCAGAAGCTGAGCAGGCACGTAAATTGCTGGAAGGTGAAAGTGACAAGCAGTGGATGGTGCAGGTCGCACTGGCAGCCAATGAAGCCAATGCAGATGCGGTTGCGGCAAAACTGCGTGCCAAGGGTTATAAAGTGACCAAGAGTCCAACCTCTAAAGGGATTCGTATCATGGTCGGTCCATCAAAGGATCGGGAAACTGCTGATGCTTCGCGTAAAAAAATCGCTGCAGATGACAGTCTGAATATGAAATCTGCCTGGGTGATTGACTGGGTGCCTTTAGATAAGCGTAACTAAGACAGCGTATTACTGTACTTTGGTTTAAAATGGATTCAGGTTATGCCTGGATCCATTTTTATTGGGGAGCAAAAATTAAAAAGGTGACAAAACTCTCAGGATTAAAAAAGCCTATCTAAAGATAGGCTGGTGATGAACTTCGAAACCGGCACGTCATTCGGGTTAGAAATTCAGTTTTAATCTTGCTGCTTTTTATATAGATACATCAACGTTAAGAGTGGATGTACTTATACATATTCTTTATGAACAGAGCAGTGCTCTGCTTATCTATTACTGCGCACTTCACTTGTGTTGCGCAAAATTAAAAAGGAATCCTTTTAATTTGTTGCTCGAAGCATAGCTTCTCGTCTTGCGTTCGGGCAAGGCAGTGTCTTGCTGATCCTCACTCAGGATGTGGCGTTAAGCGCAGGTAAGGCGTGATCGCGGTATACCCTTTAGGAAAACGTTGTGCAATTTCAGTCTCATCTTTTAGCGATGGCACAATCACCACATCATCGCCATGCTGCCAATTGGCAGGTGTTGCGACTTTATGGCTGTCGGTGAGTTGTAATGAATCCACCACACGCAAGATTTCATGGAAATTACGACCCGTCGATGCAGGGTAGGTAATGATTAAACGTACTTTTTTGTTTGGATCGATGACCACCAAAGAGCGAACTGTGAGCGTTTCACTGGCATTCGGGTGAATAAAGTCATATAGTTCAGACACTTTACGATTCTGATCGGCAATGATCGGAAAATTGACCGTGGTATTTTGCGTTTCATTGATGTCTTTAATCCAGCCATGATGTGATTCAACATCATCAACCGATAAGGCAATGGCTTTGACACCACGTTTTTCAAATTCATCTTTCAACTTTGCGGTATAACCAAGTTCAGTAGTACATACCGGCGTATAGTCCGCCGGATGTGAAAATAAAATGCCCCAGCTATCGCCCAGAAAATCATAAAAATTAATCAGGCCTTTACTGGATTGCTGTTCAAAATTCGGTGCGGTGTCGCCTAGACGTAAACTCATCTTTTTGCCTCAATTGGTCTTTTAATGTAGAGATGAGATTTAATATGAACTAATTTTTTTATGATTAAAAATAGTGTTTTTAGCTTTCTTTATGAATAAAATGCATAAGTGATTTGTTTTATCTATCTAGAATCAAACAAATCAGTCGTCTAATTGACTATATTGCACAGCTAAAGTTTGCTACATTACTTTGCCTTAGATCTCGGGGCTAGAACTCAGGATCAGATTTTTTTCAGCGGTTTTATAGCAAAACCCTTGTAGTTCAAATTTCTAGCACCATAATAACGACTAAGAACATATTCATTTGACAAGCAAGATTTAGAGAGTCTATTCATGTTGGCAAGTCTGATCGGAGGAATCTTCGGTACCAAAAATGAGCGCGAACTCAAACGCATGCGTAAAATCGTAGACAAGATTAATGTGCTCGAGCCGACGATATCTACCCTTAGCGATGCAGACTTATCTGCAAAAACTGAAGAATTCAAACAACGATATAATAAGGGTGAAAACCTCGATAAATTATTGCCTGAAGCATTTGCAGTCTGTCGTGAAGCCGCCAAGCGGGTCATGGGCATGCGTCATTATGACGTGCAGCTGATCGGTGGTATTACCTTGCACGAAGGTAAAATTGCAGAGATGCGTACCGGTGAGGGTAAAACCCTGATGGGTACCTTGGCCTGTTACCTGAATGCCATCAGCGGTCAGGGTGTGCATGTCATTACCGTGAACGATTACCTGGCACAACGTGATGCCGAGCTCAACCGTCCATTATTTGAATTTTTGGGTTTAAGCATCGGGATTATTTATTCCATGCAAAATCCGATGGAAAAAGCGGAAGCTTATCGTGCCGATATTACCTACGGTACCAATAACGAATTTGGCTTTGATTACCTGCGTGACAACATGGTGTTCTCGCTGGCTGAGAAAAAGCAGCGTGGTTTAACCTATGCGATTATTGATGAGGTCGATTCGATCCTGATTGATGAAGCACGTACTCCGCTGATTATTTCCGGTCAAAGTGAAGACTCTTCGCAGCTTTATGCAGCCATTAATAATATTCCACCAAAATTACAACCGCAAAAAGAAGAGAAAGTGCCGGATGGTGGTCACTTCTGGATTGATGAAAAACAGCGTTCAGTTGAAATCACTGAAGTGGGTTTTGAAACCATTGAGAGTGAACTGATTGAAATGGGCTTGCTGGCTGAAGGTGAGAGCCTGTATTCGGCTTCAAACCTGAACCTGTTGCATCATGTGACTGCGGCAATTCGTGCCCATTATTTATATCAACGTAACGTGCAATACATCATCAATGATGGTGAAGTGATTATCGTCGATGAAAATACCGGTCGTACCATGCCGGGCCGTCGCTGGTCTGAAGGTTTGCATCAGGCGGTAGAAGCCAAAGAAGGTCTGGAAATTCAACCAGAGAACCAGACCCTGGCAACCACAACCTTCCAGAACTATTTCCGTCTGTATAAAAAATTATCGGGTATGACCGGTACTGCTGATACTGAAGCCGCGGAAATGAAAGAAATTTATGGTCTGGATGTGGTGCTGATTCCGACCCATCGTCCAATGATCCGTGATGACCAGAACGATTTAATCTATTTAAATCGTGAAGGCAAATATAACGCGATTATTCAAGAAATTCAGCGTGTGCATGAAGCCGGTGTTGCGCCAATCTTGATTGGTACGGCAACCATCGAAGCATCTGAGATTCTATCCGATAAGCTGAAAGCTGCCGGTATTACCCACGAAGTACTGAATGCCAAACAGCACGAACGTGAAGCGGATATTATTGCGCAAGCCGGTGCGCCGCGTGCCGTAACCATTGCCACCAACATGGCGGGGCGTGGTACCGATATTCTGCTGGGTGGTAACTGGAAAGCGCTGCTGGCCAAAATTGAAAATCCGACAAGCGATGACGAAGCGCGTCTGAAAGCGGAATGGGATGTTAATCATCAATCTGTTCTGGATTCGGGTGGCTTGCATATTATCGGTTCTGAACGTCATGAATCACGCCGTATCGATAACCAGTTGCGTGGTCGTGCAGGCCGTCAGGGGGATCCGGGTGTATCGCGTTTCTACCTGTCGCTTGAAGATGACTTGATGCGTATTTTCGCCGGTGACCGTGTGGTGGGTATGATGCGTGCCATGGGCTTGCAGGAAGATGAAGCGATTGAACACAAAATGGTGTCTCGCTCGATTGAGAATGCACAGCGTAAAGTCGAAGCACGTAACTTCGATATTCGTAAGAACTTGCTGAAATACGATGACGTGAATAACGAACAGCGTAAGATTATTTATAGTCAGCGTGATGACATTCTGGCAGAAAATTCACTGCAGGATTATATTGAAGAAATGATCCGTGAAGTGATGCAGGGTGTGATCGCCAACTATATTCCACCTGAATCGATTCATGACCAGTGGGATATTGAAGGTCTGGAATTGGCCTTGCGTGAAGACATGTCACTGGATCTTCCTATCGCACAATGGCTGGAACAGGACCGTCGTCTCGATGAAGAGGCATTGGTGGTGCGTATTAGCGATGAAGTACTGAATCGTTACCGTTCACGTCGTGAACAAATGGGTGCGGAATCTGCAGCATCGCTTGAACGTCACTTTATGCTGAATTCTCTGGATCGTCACTGGAAAGAACATCTGGCAGCGATGGATTACTTGCGTCAGGGCATCCATTTACGTGGCTATGCACAGAAAAATCCAGAGCAGGAATATAAAAAAGAAGCCTATAACCTGTTTGTGAATATGCTGGGTGTCATCAAATCGGATGTCGTTACAGATTTATCGCGTATTCATGTTCCAACACCTGAAGAGCTGGCTGAAATGGAAGCGCAGCAGCTGGCACAGGCTGAGGCAATGCGTTTGCAGTTATCTCATGATGAGTTCGACGGTTTACTGGCAGATGAACATGAAAATACGACTGAACAAAATGCTGAGGCAAATCCGGTAGCGCCAGTCTTTGAAGCGCCGGCAAGCCGTAATGCACCTTGTCCATGTGGTTCAGGCCTGAAATATAAACAGTGTCATGGCAGAATCTAAGCGATATTGAAAATCAGAGCCACATGGCTCTGACTTTTTATGTATAAAGATTTTTCAGAAACTGAATACTATTTGCAGTCCTGCGGATTAAATGGTATTTAATGGCTCATTCAACACCGAAAAGTGGAATAACCTGAATGAAAAAAGTATTAAAAACGCTCATGATTGCCGCTTTGGCCATGCCTGCTTTAAGTTTTGCAGAAACTGCAGCCACCACGACACTTGATAAAGTTCAGCAAGCAGTGGGTTCTACTACAGCTCAAGTACAACGTACAGATGAACAAGTGACCGTGGCCAGCCCGCGTACCGGGATTCGTTATACCTTTGCCAATCAGAATCGCCCGATTGTGTTGCAGACCGCTGCGATCGCACCGGCCAATGCGGCCAATGCAGATCGTATTGTGGCATCTAATCCGGCACTTTCTGCTGCGAGTCAGCAGCAAGCGAAGCAGGCTTTATTAAATGAAGCAGGGCAACTTGCGAAAAATTAAAATCTCCGATTTTTTAAAATGCAGAAACCAGTCTTGATGACTGGTTTTTTATTGTGAAAATCCATCATAAATCTCAAGCTGACTCAGGCTTTGGCTCGATTTTTTGTTGCAGATCAACTAAGCTGTATTTTTCCGAAACTTCAATATTGGACTTTAAAATGGCAGTTGGTGACGTATCTATGCCACAGATGCATGTGGTGAAAGGGGTTAAAATTGGTTCGGCTGAAGCCTATGTGCGCTATCAGAACCGACGTGACCTGGTGATATTTGAACTGGCTGCAGGCTCCAATGTTGCAGGGGTATTTACTCAAAATGCCTTCTGTGCAGCCCCTGTGCATGTATCTAAAGCGCATTTACAGGTAGGGAATCCGCGTTACCTGGTGATCAATACCGGCAATGCCAATGCAGGAACCGGCCCTACAGGCATGGCAAATGCAGAAGCTACCTGTGCCAAGCTGGCTGAACTGGCAGGGGTACAGGCTGCTGAAGTTTTACCATTCTCTACGGGTGTCATTGGCGAGCAATTGCCAATGGAGCGTTTGCTCAGCGGTTTACAACCTGCGCTAGACTCATTGCGTGATGATGCCTGGGTCGATGCTGCAACGGGAATCATGACCACAGATACTACACCGAAAGGCGCTTCAGAGCAGTTCGAGCTGGATGGTGCCACCTATACCATGACCGGTATTTCCAAGGGTGCCGGCATGATTCGTCCAAATATGGCGACTATGCTGGGTTATGTGGCAACCGATGCTCCAATCAGCCGTGAACTGGTTCAGCAGTTATTAACAGAAACAGTAAATGTGTCGTTTAACCGCATTACCATCGATGGTGATACTTCAACCAATGATTCCTGCATCTTGATTGCCACAGGTCAAGGCGGGGGGGCTGAAATTACTTCGACTGAAGATCCACGTTATGCAGTCGTGCTTGATGTGTTAATGCGTACCATGAAACGCTTGGCGCAACTGATTGTGCGTGATGGTGAAGGTGCCACCAAATTTATTACAGTTGCGGTAGAAGGTGGTGCTAATATTCAGGAATGCTGTGATGTGGCTTATAGCATTGCACATTCGCCATTGGTTAAAACTGCGATTTTTGCTTCTGATCCAAACTGGGGGCGTATTCTGGCAGCGATTGGTTATGCTGGTGTGCCGAATTTAGACGTTGCAAAAATTCAGGTTTGGTTAGATGATGTACAAATCTGTAAAGATGGTGGTGCGGCGGCAGACTATACTGAAGCAGCTGGTGCAGGTGTGATGGCCCAAGCTGAAATGACGATTCGTGTTGATCTTGGACGTGGTACAGCGAAAGACACGGTCTATACCTGTGACCTGTCTTATGATTACGTCAAGATTAATGCAGATTATCGTTCATAATTCAGATCGTTTCTAAAGCCTCCGTTGTGGGGCTTTTTTTATATCTTATGATTTTTAATGACTGGTCAAAAATGGCATTTTGCCAATTGTGATTAGGGTGTAGGGTAAATGTCCGTGTCATAACGGATAATTAGGGTAGAGTAAGAGTTGTTATGAATAGTGCGACCAAATTAATAGCCAATGAAGCAAAGTCGATTGTGCAGGCGCATTTAGATCGTTTAGGCGTTCCTCAAGAACATCAAATGAGCCAGCAGGAAAAATTAGACAAATTTGCACAAATCAAGGCTGAGCTGGAAAAACAGGATGCCGTTTTGGTGGCGCATTATTATTGCGATCCTGAAGTGCAAGAACTGGCTGAGTTGACCGGTGGTTGTGTTTCGGATTCTCTGGAAATGGCACGTTTTGGTCGCGATCATCCAGCCTCTACGTTGGTGGTGGCAGGAGTGAAATTTATGGGTGAAACCTCAAAAATTTTATCTCCAGATAAAACCGTGCTGATGCCAACCCTGGAAGCAACCTGTTCACTGGATCTTGGTTGTCCGGTTGATGAATTTACAGCTTTTTGCGATGTGCACCCCGATCATACCGTGGTGGTGTATGCCAATACTTCCGCAGCGGTGAAAGCGCGTGCCGATTGGGTAGTGACTTCTAGCTGTGCAGTGGAAATTATTGAACATCTGGATAGTCTCGGTGAAAAAATTATCTGGGCGCCGGATCAGCACTTGGGCCGATATATCCAAAGCAAAACCGGTGCAGAAATGTTGCTCTGGGATGGTGCCTGTATCGTGCATGAAGAATTCCGTTCACGCGGTATTGTCAATATGAAAGCACTCTATCCAGATGCTGCGGTGTTGGTACATCCGGAATCCCCCATGTCTGTAGTTGAGATTGCCGATGCAGTAGGCAGTACCTCGCAACTGATTAAAGCCGCACAGACTTTGCCACATCAGCGTTTAATTGTGGCTACGGATCGTGGTATCTTCTATAAAATGCAGCAAGCAGTTCCCGATAAAGTCCTGATTGAGGCACCAACTGCGGGGGAAGGGGCAACCTGTCGTTCTTGTGCGCATTGTCCGTGGATGGCAATGAATGAGCTGGATGGTATTTTGCATGTATTACAGCATAAGGATCAGGAAGTACATGTCGATCCTGTACTGGCTGAACGCGCAAAACTGCCTCTAGATCGCATGTTGAATTTTAGTGCCGGACTAAAACGTTAAAATTTGTATAAAAAATGTCTGAAGCGCTTGATAAATAAACGCTTGGCGCGTTTTTTAGGTTTTTTTTTAAGATAGGTGTTGACGTCTCCGGGCGTCACGCCTAGAATGCACACCGTACCGAACGATGTTCGATACGAAAGCTGAGATGAATCGGAGCATAGCACAGCCTGGTAGTGCACCTGGTTTGGGACCAGGGGGTCGTAGGTTCGAATCCTACTGCTCCGACCAATTCTTCAAGGCAAATGATGTTTGCATCAGTAACGCGCTTGTAGCTCAGTTGGATAGAGCATCCGCCTTCTAAGCGGATGGTCACAGGTTCGAATCCTGTCAGGCGCGCCATTTGGTCGCTTGATGTTAAGAATCAAAATGATGGTGGATGTAGCTCAGTTGGTAGAGCCCTGGATTGTGATTCCAGTTGTCGCGGGTTCGAATCCCGTCATTCACCCCAACTTTTAAAGTTGAAATCGGAGCATAGCACAGCCTGGTAGTGCACCTGGTTTGGGACCAGGGGGTCGTAGGTTCGAATCCTACTGCTCCGACCATCTCCTTAAAGATGGTCGAGATAAAAGATACCGCGTTAAGCGGTTTTTTTATGCCTAAAATTTAATAAATATAAAAAATACACAATATTATTTATAGTCGCCTTTTTAATAATTGTTTATGTAATCACTTGTATCTCTATATCAATTTATTTTTCACTCAATATAGCTATGCAGGTGAGATGGGTTTTTTATTTTATGTCTTTTGCTGAAGAAGGATTATGATGCGTTTAAGGATGGGGGAATATTGAGGCATTCTCATTTTCATACTATTTTATTTTGGTGAAGTGTATGCGTTCCTCAGCATTTATATAAAAGGGAAATATAAATAATTTATCAGTCTTGATATCTATATTTTTCTTACTAAAGAAAAGATGAATTACAATATAAATCTGAAATCCACCAGAAATATCTTTTATAAGTAAATAAACACTATAAACCTCCTTGGAATGTATATTTTTTACTCAGGAAATAGGAAAACCTGCACTTTTTGTAGAATAAATAAACAGTCGTTGGTTTTTTGCTGAATTATTTAGAAATAGGGGTTGTGTTGGGTGTGAAATCCTGTAGAATGCACATCCATCGGCAGTGATGAAGATTAAAACTTCTGATAAAACAGTAACTTAGCACGAAGTGTTAAGATTAGGTTTTGTTGGATAAGTTTAAATTAATTTGAATTACGGATTGACACTTTAGAAATTCAGTGTAATATAGCCGACCTAGCTTGCTGGTGACGAATCAGAAAGAAGATCATTAAGAGATTATGAAGAACAACTTGTGTGGATTTTTACTGGTTGATCGATCGAAATTATTTTCATTGATTGATGGTAGAAATGACTCGAAGTTTATTTGAGAAATATTTGTCAGAAA